>CADBSI010000001.1 GCA_902797275.1 uncultured Erysipelotrichaceae bacterium
ATGTATATCAACAGGTATACCACGTCCATCATCCTTAACTGTAATAGAATTATCTTTATTAATAATTACCTCAATGTTATTACAATACCCAGCAAGAGATTCATCTATTGCATTATCCACTATTTCCCAAACTAAATGATGAAGTCCCTTAACATCTGTTGTTCCAATATACATACCAGGTCTTTTTCTTACTGCTTCTAATCCTTCTAAAACTTGAATATCAGACGCATCATAATGCTCTTCATTCACTAAAATCACCTCTTCTATTTTTATCTATTTTTATTTTACCATTATCAATTTTAAAAATTTTAGCTTTTGATAATATATCATTATTAAAAATATTTAATGATACCGCTGTTATAATAACCTGAATATCACCAGATAAATAGTCTAATAAGTTATTATTCTTTATTTCATCAATTTCACTAAATACATCATCCAAAAGTAATATTGGATTATTTTCCTTCCATTTCCTAAATATTTCAATTTCTGAAAGTTTTAAGGTAAGTACAGATAATCTTTGTTGACCTTGAGAACCAAATGATTTTAAATTTAAATCATCTAAGTAAAAATCGAAGTCATCTTTATGTACACCGTAAAAAGTTGATAAAAATTTAAATTCTGAATCATATTTTTCTTTAAATACGTTAAGTATTTTATTTTTATCGTAATTATATAATTCAAAATCAAAATTAGGTTTATAAACAATTTTAAATCCGGATAAACCTGTAATATTCTTAAAAATGTTAGGTGCATAATTATTAATACGGTCAATAAACTTTTTTCTAATTTTGAATATTAATATTTCTTTTTCAATCATAAATGAAGTTATAATATCATAATAATTAATATCGTACTTCCCATTTTTTAAATAATCATTACGCATTTTTAATACTTTTTCGTATTCAAGATTCAGCAAATAATAATTACTATATAATTGAGACAATTCTGTATTTAAAAATTTTCTTCTAACTAATGGTGGCCCTTTTATTATATCTAAATCATCTGGTGTAAACAAAATAGTATTCATCACAGATATATAATTACTAACCTTATTAATATCAGTATTATCAATTGTCATATATTTTTTTTTAGAATCATAAAATATAGACATATTTTTATCTAATTTACTATTTTTAAGAAGTCCATTAATTCTAAAAAATAATTTATCCTTTTTTATTAGATCTGAATCGTTTACATTTCTAAACGTATTTGTTAGAGCAAGAACATATATACTTTCAAGTAAATTTGTTTTACCTTGGGCATTATTTCCATAAATAATATTAATACCTTTATTAAATGAAACTTTTATATTTGAGTAATTACGATAATTCTTTAAATTAATGTTTTTTAAATACATGTTTTACCTTCTTTAATTAAAATTCTTAAATTTAGTTTAAAATAAATGAAATAAATATAAATAGGTATACCTATACAGACAAGAATATTATATCACAAAATAACCGTTAAAAAAAGAAATTATCATATTTCTATCAAATTTCTTTTATTCTTTCATATAATTTTGCTTTTAATAACATCGCACGATAATACTGATTATTAACTAAATAATATGATGTTGGTAAAATAACTGACTTATTATTATTAAAAGTAATTTTACAATAATTACCATATTTTTCTATCTCTTTTATTTGATTTAGCGAAATCCAAATAGAATCATTACATCTAACAGAAGATGTTGGAAAGAATATAATTTTTCTTGATTCCTCAATAATTATAGGATATTTTGTCTTTAAACCTGTTAAAGCTTTTGTACCTTCACATCTACCTGCATAAGAACTACCATAGAATGTACAGTTATATTTAATAATATTATTTGTTGTATCAGATACTTCATACTCTGCGTCTTCTTCACAAATAATAGAAGCGTTACTACCACAAGGACGAATTACTTGAGTTGCTTCATTTATTTCATATTCTGACATATTTTCCCCCCTTTCTTGAAATCTTTTATATCAAATAAAAACGTCGAAATTTGTAGAACAGTGTCGAACTATAAAAAAAAAGAGAAATTTCTCTTTAAAAAGTTCTAATAGGTAATATTAATTGAATTAATGAATCATTATTTACATTTTTTATAATAATAGGTTTTATTTCTCCATTAAAGCATATTTCTATTTCTTCACTATCAAATACTTTAATTGCATCCATCATATATTTAGAACTAAATGATATATTAAGATTTTTATTTTCATTATTTATTATGTTAATATTTTCCTCAACATTACCAATTTCAGGAATATTTGAAGTAATTTTTGCTTTATTACTATCGATAAATAAATTAATTATGTTTTTTTCTTCCTCATTTGTCAAAAGTGAAGCACGATCAATTGCATTATAAAAATCATTTAATTTAACTTTTACTGTTAAACTATAATCATTAGGTATTAATTTATTAGTATCAGGATAATTTCCATTTATTAATCTAGACATTATAATCAACTTATTGCATTTAAATATTATTTTATTAGAAAATATATGCAATTCAATTTTACTATCATCTTCTGGAATCATACGAGATGTTTCAATTAAATTTTTAGAAGGAACTACAATATTAATATCATTTTCCATTTTTTCATCTAATTTTATTGTTTTTTTCGATAATCTATAAGAATCGGTTGCAGTACATTCTAAAATATTATTAATAGTTTTAAAATTAATTCCAGTTAAAATAGGACGCGATTCTTGATTAGATGTAGAAAAAATTATTTGATTTATCATATTTTTAAATATTGATTTTTCTAGTAAAATTGGATTTTTAGAAAATTCTAAATCAATATTAGGAAATTCAGCTGCTAAATTACAATTTAATTTAAAAGATGAAGTTGTTGTCGTAATTAAAACTTGTGAATCAATTACTTCTTCTATAGTAATAATTTGATTACCTAATTTTTTTACAATATCATAAATATATCTACCTGAAATAACTAATTCTCCTAATTCTGTAATTTCTTCAATTTCTTGAGTAGGAATAAATGATTTAATTGCAAACTCATTATTTGTACTTAATAAGTATAATCCTTCCTCTTTCAAATCAAATTTAATACAATTAAGAATAGGGATTAAATTTTTAGAAGATACCCCTCTTATTACATAGTTCAAGTTTTCAACAAGAACATTCTGTTTAATTTTTATTTTCATACCAAAACCTTCTTTCATTCATATTAATTATATATATTATTATTATTAATGTCAATAATGTTCATAACTAAGTTTTTTTATTGAATTATAAAGGATTAATCAATGTTTATAAAATGTGTATAAATGTTTATATAGTGTGTATAAATAATGTTTATAACATTTTAATTTGATTAACCATTTTTTGAATTTCATTTTTTAAATCATTACTTTTCTCAACTTCTTTTTTTATTTTATCTACTCCATGCATAACGGTAGTATGATTTCTTCCACCAAATTCATTGCCAATCTTTACTAGATTTTCGTTTAAATACATTCTACAAATATACATTGCAACCATTCTAGGAAGTGTTATTGTACTAATTCTACGTTTAGATTTTAAATCTTCGATACTAACATTATAGTTTGAACATACAATGTGCATAACTTGTTCTATGTTATTTTTGGCTTCAATTCTTGTTACGAAGTAATCCTTTAATGCTTCAGTTGCAAGTTCTAAATTTATATCTGATCCATTCATAATAGTGGCATATGCAAATACTCTTGTTAATGCACCTTCAAGTTTTCGAATATCACTAGTACAATTACTTGCTATATATTCTTTAACTTCTAGTGGAAATTGTGTTTTTAGTTCGTGATTTTCAATTTTTTTATTTATAATATTCATTCTAAGTTCAAAATCAGGTGGCTCAATACTTACAGTAAGTCCCCAGTTAAATCTTGTTTTAAGTCTTTCTTCTAACCTTTTTATATCGTCTGGCGATCTATCTGATGATATAATTATTTGTTTTTCATTATTATACAGGTCATTAAAGGTATTAAAAAATTCTTGTTGAGCTGAAGTTGCACCAACAATATTGTGTATATCATCTATAATTAATACATCCACGCCCCGATATTTACTTTTGAATTGTTGAGTTATTTCGTAGTTATCTGAGTTACCATTTTTTCTACATATTTCTACAAAATCGTTTAAAAAATTATCACATGTAATGTAAAGTACTCTTTTAGCTGAGTTTTTTACGACATAATTACCTATAGCCTGCATTAAATGGGTTTTTCCTAGTCCACTAGGACCATAGATAAATAAAGGATTATACATTTTACCCGGGTGCTCTGCAACTGCAATTGCACTTGTTGCTGCAAATTTATTACTTTTTCCTATTATATAGTTTTCAAATGAATACCTACTGTCAAGGTTAGTTGTAAATGATTCGTTGCTTGGAATTCCTATATCATTAGTAGTAGAAATATCTATATTATTATTAAATTCTTCTTCCAGCACAAATTCAAACTTAAAATTTGTTCCAGTTACTTCTTGAAATGTTTCTTCAATTATATCTATATAGTTTTCTGAAAGATTCTTTTTATGAACATGATATGGAACTTGAACTTTTGCGATATTATTTGAAAGATCTACTAATTTTGTTTCACTAAACCAAGTTTCATAAGAAATATTACTTATTCTTGATTTTATTTTATTTAAAAAACTTATCCACATACTTTCTAAGTTCATAAAAAACACCTTCTCTCGTTATTCACATAATATTCTACAATAAAATGTTCAAAAAGTGAAGGAATTTTGTCAATTATTGTCTTATTTTTTTTTATTATCAACATAAATGTGCAAAACTTAATAACAATAAATATTTATAAACAATCAAAAATTGTGTGGATAACTAAAAAAAATGTGGATAAATACTATTGATACTTGTTTTATAATAGAAAAAAGGGTAAATTTTATGTGCATAAATTAAAAAGTTTTCAACATTAATATGTCATTTAACTTCTCAAAATAACTTTATAAACATTAGAATATTTAAAAACATCACTAAAACAATTGACAAAACAAGAAAAAATCTATATAATTGATAAAGCAAGCAGAAATTATAGATAAATGGAGGTGTACAATGAAAAGAACATATCAACCAAATAAACATAGAAGAAGTAAAAAATTAGGTTTTATGGCTAGAATGAAAACTAGTATTATAAAAAGA
>CADBSI010000002.1 GCA_902797275.1 uncultured Erysipelotrichaceae bacterium
AAAAATATGTTGATTTATATACTGATGAAATGTATGCAACTTTATTACTTCCAGCAGGAGTTACTTCAAAAGCAAGTATTGAATTTAAGGATGAAGATGAAATAATTAGTAAATATTCTAAAAATGATAGTATTGATAATATTTATGTAAAAAAAGTATTACCTGAAAAAATGAAATATAATTTAGAATATTTAAAACATTTTAATATATTACTTGATTTAAAGTTATGTATAAATACAGTTATAAAGGTAGGTAAATAATGAAAGAATTAGTATCAATTATTACTCCAACTTATAATTGTTCTAAGTTTATAGGTGCAACCATTGAATCGGTTTTAAGTCAAACTTATAAAAACTTTGAAATGATTATAGTAGATGATGCTTCAACTGATGATACAGAAAGTGTTGTTAAAAGTTATAAAGATAAAAGAATTAAATATATAAAATTAAAGACTAATAGCGGTCCTGCTGTTGCTAGAAATACGGCTATGGAAGAAGCAAAAGGAAAATATATGGCTTTTTTAGATAGTGATGATTTATGGGTTCCAACTAAACTTGAAAAACAAATTAAATTTATTAAAAAAAATAAATATAAAATAATTTGTTCTGATTATGAACAAATTGATGAACAAGGTAATAAATTAAATAAGATTATTCCTTGTAAAAAGAAAGTAAACTATAATGGAGTATTATTAAGTTGTCCTGTTGGTAATTCAACAGTTTTCTATGATGTTTCAAAACTTGGTAAGTTTAAAGTACCAAATATAAGAAAAAGAAATGATGATGCTTTGTGGCTTCAAATGTTAAAGAAAGAAGAATACATTTATGGTCAAAAAGAAGTTTTGATGCAATATCGTTTAAGAGAAAATTCGGTTTCTTCTAATAAATTAGACTTAGTTAAGTATCATTGGCAATTATATAGAGAAATTGAACATTTATCAGTTATTAGATCAATTTTTCATATTGGTGTTTGGGGAATAATAAAAGTATTTCATATAAAGTAGGTGATATTATGGTTAGTGTTACAATATGCGGTCATTTCGGTGGTAATAATAATTTTTTAGATGGTCAAACAGTTAAAACTAAAAATTTATATAAGGCTTTAACAGATGAATATGGTTTTAACGAAGTAAAAAAAATAGATACTTATAATTGGAAGAAAAGACCAATAAAATTATTAAAAGAATGCATAAATGCTGCTAAAAATTCAAAAAATATAATCATTTTACCCGCTCATAATGGTGTAAAGATATTTGTTCCACTATTTACTTTTTTAAAGAAAAAATATAAATTTAATTTAATATATGCTGTGGTTGGTGGTTGGTTAAAAGAATTTCTTACTGATAAACCTAAGTTAATAAAGAAAATAAAAAAAATAGATATGATTTTAGTTGAAACAAATACAATGAAATTAAAACTTCAAGAATTAAATCTTTATAATGTTGATATTTTATATAATTTTAAATATATAGATGTGTTAAAAAAAGTTGAATATACACCTAAAAAAAATATAAAATTATGTACTTTTTCAAGAGTTCTTAAAGAAAAAGGAATTGAAAATGCAATTAATATTGTGACTATAGTTAATAAAAAATTAGGATTTAATTATTGTTCACTTGATATATATGGTCAAATAGATAATAATTATAAAGATGAATTTGAAAATTTAATGAAAAAATTTCCAAATTTTATTAAGTATAAAGGATTAATATCTGCTGAAAAATCAGTTTCAACTATTAAAAATTATGATTTTTTGTTGTTTCCAACTTATTATGATGGTGAAGGATTTGCTGGTACAATTATAGATGCTTTTTCATCGGGAGTGCCAGTTATTGCTTCAACTTGGAAATATAATAGTGAAATAATTGAAGATAAAAAAAATGGATTTTTATTTGAGACCAAGAATGATTTAATGGCATCAAATATCATATTAGATATTTATAAAAATAAATATGATATTTTAAAAATGAAAGAAAAATGTTTAGAAATAGCTAAAAAATATATACCAGAAGTAGCAATTCAAGGTATTACTAAATATTTAAATTATCCAGAAAGATTGTTATGTATTGTTTCAAGTATGAATAGAGGTGGAGCGGAAACTTTTTTAATGAAAGTTTATCGCCAGTTAGATAAATCAAAATATCAAATTGATTTTTGTGTTTCTAAAAAAAAATCTGGTTTTTACGATGAAGAAATAAAAAAGTTAGGAGGAAAAATCTTTTATGTTCCACCTAAATCAAAAAATATATTTAAAACTTTTAATAGTATTAAAAAAATTGTCAAACAAGAAAACTATAAATATGTTTTAAGAACAAGTCAACAATCACTTGCAACTCTTGATTTATTAGCAGCTAGGTTTGGTGGGGCAAAAACTTTGATATATCGATCTAGTAATGCAGGTTTAACAGGTGGTAAAATGAGCAAATTAATTAATAAAACATTTAGTTTTTTACCTAAAATAATACCTAATGTAAAAATAGCACCATCAAAGTTAGCAGCTAAATTTGTTTTTGGTAATAGTAAAAATGTTTATATATTACATAATGCTTTAAACTATGATGACTTTGAGTTTAGTGAAGAAATAAGAAATAAAATAAGAAAAGAATTAAAAATTGGTAACAAGACTTTATATGGTCATGTTGGTAGATTTAATGTTCAAAAAAATCATATGTTTTTACTTGAAATTTTTCAAGAAATAGTAAAAAAAGATAAAGATAGTATTTTAGCCTTAATAGGTGAAGGTGAATTAGAAAATGATATTTTAATTAAAATTAAAAAACTTAAGCTAGAAAAAAATGTTTTAGTTTTAGGACCAAAGAAAAATGTTAATGAGTATTTAATGGCTTTTGATAAAATTATTTTTCCGTCTTTTTTTGAAGGAATGCCAAATGTTATTATCGAAGCTCAAGCATCAGGATTACCTTGCTTTATTTCAAATACAATTACCAAAGAAGCTAATATAACTGGTTTAGTAACCTATATTGATTTAAATAAAACAAGTCTTGAATGGGCTGATATTATTATTAAAAGTAAAATTAAGAGAAAAGATACTAGAAAAAATTTTATAAATAATAATTATATGATAGAACAAATAGTTGAAGAATTTGTTGAAAAATGTTATCATTAAATATAGTGAAATAGAAGGGAAGTAATGTTCGTGATAAAGAAGGAATGGAGTTATATAACATTAATAGTTTATTTAATTATGGCATTACTGATGGCATTTTTATTTAAAAAAGCTATTCAAAGTAAAAATAATAAGGAAACGATTAAATTTAAAAAATGGAATTTAAAAATAAAATATTTATATTATATATTAATTTATTTAATATTTATACTTTTTTCTTGTTATAGATATATAGGAGTAGATGTAGGTGGTGCTGATGTGCCAAATTATGTCAAATATTTTTATAATCTTGGATATGTTAATTTTGATTTAAAAAAAACATTAATTTTTAATGGATATGAGTATTTGTTTTATAATACAATGTATTTGATAAGAATTATTGGTGGAAATTTTAGAACGTTTTTGATATTTGAGAATTCTGTTATGATAATTAGTTTGATATATTTTGTTGATAAAAATATTGAAGAAGAAAAAAAGTGCTATTGGCTAACACTGGCGTTTTTGCCTTTATTAAAAGGTTTTAATATAATTAGAAATTGTGTATCAGCCTTTTTTTGTTATTTATCAATGAGTAAGCTTAATGAAAATAAATATTTAATAAGTATAGTTTTAGCATTAATTGCATATTTAAATCATTATGTTGCAATTGTTGTATTAGCATTGATCATTTTCTATAAATATTTACCTGACGATATTTTAAAAAATAAAAAATTAATGGTTATTTTAAATATTCTTTCAATAATAATTTCATGTATATCTTTGCCACTTTTAAAAATAATTTTAGCTAATACAGGTTATTGTGGTTATGTTGCAAAAATAGATGTATCACTTTGGGGTTATATTCCTTATATGCTAATTTATTTTCTTATGATTCTTGATAATGGGGTCAAAGATTATTTAATTGCTATTAAACACGAAGGATATTATAAAATTATTTATTTTTTAAGTTTAATGTTGCCATTTTTTATAATATTGAATGCTGCTAATCGAGTGTTGTTATTATTTGATTTACCAATTATTATAATAGCAATGGATATTTCAAAATATTATACAAAATATATACCAAAAAAATATATTAATTTATATAATGTATTAATCTTTTTTCTTGTTGTAAGTTATTTTTTGTTTAGAATTTATAGAATATGGGATGGATATTGCATAATGCCTTACCATAATGTATTATTTCAATAGGAGGAAATATGAAAGTTATAATTTTTATGGGATCCCTTACTATGGGTGGCGCAGAACGAGTTGCAATAACTCTTGCTTCTTATCTTGCTAATAATAATGTATGCACATATTTAGTAAGTTTTGATAAAAATGAACCAAGTTATAAAATTGACAAAAATGTTAATTTTATAAACTATCAAAATTCACATAGTAATAAATATGATGGTATTAAACGAAGAATTAAATTTATGTGTGAAGAATTTGATAAAATTAATCCCGATTTAATTTTTACAATGTTCTATGATATAAATTTATATGCGTTAATTTATAAAAAGTTTCATAATAAAAAAGTTAAAATTGTTTCATCTGAAAGATGTAATCCTAATCAAATTAAAGGAATGAAAAGGATTCTTATGTCGATTTCAAGTAAAATGTGTGATGGTTTTATTTTTCAAACTGAAAGGGCAAAAAAAACTTATTCTAAAAAGGTTCAAATGAATAGTGTGGTGATTCATAATGCTATAAGTAATCCTAAACTTAAAGAAATAAATGTAAATGAAATTAAAAAAGAGAAAACAATAGTATCTATGGGTAGACTAGAAGAGCAAAAAGCGCATGATATAATGATTCAAGCTTGTAAACCAATATTAGATAAACATAGTGATTATAAATTGATAATATATGGAGAAGGTTCAAAAAGAAAGTACCTAGAAGACTTAATTAAATATCTAGAACTTACAAATAAAGTTGTTTTACCTGGTAATGATGAAAACGCTATAAAAAAAGTTGCTACTGCTCAAATATTTTTACTTACTTCTAGATATGAGGGAATGCCTAATGCTTTATTAGAAGCTATGTCGCTTGGAATACCATCTATATCAACCGACTGTGATATGGGACCGGCTGAATTAATCGAAAATGGCAAAAATGGTTTTTTAGTCCCAGTAGATGATGTTGAAGCAATTAGTGAAAAATTAGAATTATTAATAAGTGATGAAAATTTAAGAAAGAATATTTCTTTAAATAGTACAAAAATAAATGATACTCATTCAGTTAATATTATATATGATAAATATTTAAACTATTTTAAAAAAATTGTGGGAGGTAAAAATGTATAAAAAAATGAAGCAAAAAATATTTACTGCTTTAAAATGTCGTCATTTTTTCGATTTCTTACCAGATAAAATATATCTTAAATTAATGTACCATGTTTTAATGGATAGAAAATTAGATTTAAAAAATCCACGAACTTTTAATGAAAAATTACAATGGCTAAAATTATATAATCGTAATCCACTTTATACTACCATGGTAGATAAATATGAGGTTAAATCATATGTATCATCGATTATTGGGAGTGAATATATTATTAAAACATTAGGTATATATGTGGATTTTGATGATATAGATTTTTCTAAATTGCCTGATAGATTTGTTATTAAATGTACTCATGATTCTGGTGGTGTTGTAATTTGTAAAGATAAATCAAAATTTGATATAAGTAAAGCCAGAAAAAAAATAAATGAGTGTTTAAAAAGTAACTTTTATTTTATGGGACGAGAGTGGCCTTATAAAAATGTAAAACCACGTATTATTATAGAAGAATTTCTTGATAATCATGATAATAATGATTTAAATGATTATAAATTTATGTGTTTTAATGGAAAATTTAAGTGTTCTTTTGTCTGTACGGAAAGACGGAGTGATGATGGACTTAAAGTAACATTTTTTGACAAAAATTGGAATGTGATGCCATTTGAAAGACATTATTCAAAATCAAAAAAGAAAATAGAAAAGCCAAAGAATTATAATAAAATGATAGAGTTATCCGAAAAATTAGCAAAAAAGATGCCTTTTGTTAGAATAGATTTTTATGAAGTTGAAGGAAAAATATATTTTGGAGAGATAACTTTTTTTCCTGGAAATGGTACAGAAGAATTTACGCCAGAAAAATATGATTATGTATTAGGAAGTTGGATAAGGTTGCCAAAGGTGAAAAATGAAAAATAATGTTGTAAAAAATATTTTTTCATCCTTAATTCAACAATTTATTTGCATAATATGCGGGTTTATTGTACCAAGATTAATTTTATTAAAATATGGTTCTGATGTAAATGGTTTAGTAACATCAATAACTCAATTTTTGGGATATATAACTTTGTTAGAAGCTGGAATTGCGCCAGTTGTAAAATCAGCATTATATAAACCAATAGTTAACAAAGATAAAAAGCAAATTGAAAAAATATTAAAATCAGCAGAACATTTTTTTAGAACTATAGCTATTGTCTTTGTTTTATATATAGTAATACTTTGCATAGTGTTCCCAAAATTTTATAGTTCAGAATATAAAATTGAGTTTACTTTATCACTAGTATTAATAATATCAATAAGTACTTTCTTTGAATATTTTTTTGGTATGACGTATAGTATATATTTGCAGTCTGTTCAAAAAAATTATGTTATTTCCATTTTGAAAACATTATTAAAATTGTTAAATACTATTATTGTTGTAATACTAGTATTTGGTAATTGTAGTATTCAAATGGTTAAATTAGCAAGTTCTTTAATTTATTTAATTTCACCATTTTTTTTAAGTTTTTATGTTAAGAAAAAATATCATATAAATTTAAAGCAAGTTGATTATAAGGGTGCTTTAAAAAATAAATGGGCAGGTTTTTCTCAACATATAGCAGCTATTTTACATAATTCAGTTGATGTTGCCGTTTTAACTTTTTTTGTAAATGCAAAAGAAGTATCAGTTTATTCAGTGCATATGTTAGTAATTAATAGCATAAGAGAAATTTCTATTTCATTATCAAGTGGTATAGATGCTTGGTTTGGAAAATCAATTGCCAATGAAGATAATGTTAAATTAAATGATAATTTAAAAAAATATGAATTTTTTTTCTATACGATTATTACTTTCTTATTTGCTTGTACATTAGCTTTGCAAATACCCTTTATAAAAGTGTATACAAGAGGCATAACTGATGCAAACTATTTTCGACCTACATTTGCATATATAATGATTTTTTCTCAATATATATATGTTCTGCGTGTTCCCTATAATGATATGATTTTAGCGGCTGGTCATTTTAAAAAAACAAAAAAATATGCATGGATAGAAGCCATAACAAATTTAATTTTATCTACCATATTAGTAATAAAATATGGTATAATAGGCGTTGCAACTGGTACATTAGTCGCTACATTAATAAGAACAATAGAATTGATGGTTTATGCATCTAAAAAAATTTTAAATAGAAAAATAATTGTAGTTTTAAAAAAAGTTGCTATATCATTTTTAGAAATTTTATGTATTTTATTTATTTGTAACATTATAAAGTTTACCTTTTCAACTTCATATTTTGACTTTTTAGTAAATGCATCAATGGTAGCAATTATTTCATTATTTATAATTTTAATATTTGATTTGATTTTTTATAAAGAAGATATTAAATCATTTATTAATTACATTAAATGGAGGAAAAAAAATGAATGATAGTGTTTATATAAAAAATACTAAGGATAAATATGAAAATGAACTATTTAATCCAACAGTTTTATATAAAGAATTAGAAAAAATTAACTTAAGTATTAAAAGTGATAAAACAATTTATAATGATTTTCGTGAATTATTAAAAATAATGAAATTAGATAAGAATAATATTAATACACCTAATTGGAATCCATTTAGTGATTTTATTCATGAAGGAGATAATGTTTTAATAAAACCTAATTTAGTTATGCATGAAAATAAAGTAGGAACAATCGATTGTATGATAACTAATTTTTCTTTGATAAGGCCTGTTATTGATTATACAATTTTAGCCTTAAATGGAACAGGTAGTATAATAGTTGGTGATGCTCCAGTTCAAGATTGTGATTTTTCTAAACTTAAACTTATTAATGATTTAGAAGTAAATATTAATAAATATAAAAAAATTTATTCTAATATTAAATTAATGGATTTTAGAAAAAATCAAAATGAAAGTGTTAAATGTAAAACTGTTCAGATAAATGAATTAAGTTCTTTTTCAGAATTAGATGATGTCAAAAAAGAATATTCAATAACTAATTATGATTTAAGTTTAATGAATCAACATCACCATGGAAATATTCATGAATATATTATTCCAGAAGAAGTTTTAAATGCCGATGTAATAATAAATATGCCAAAACCTAAAACACACAGAAAAGCAGGAATGACAGCTTGTATGAAAAACTTTGTTGGAATTAATGGTAACAAGGAGTGTTTGCCTCATCATAGAACAGGTGGTCCTAGTAAAAATGGTGATGAATTTCCTGAAAATAATATATTAAAAAATATTTTTTCTTGGTTATCTAAATATACATATAAGAAAAACAAATTTATTAATTTTATTAGAAGAGTATTTTCTTTTGCAATTGATAAAATAGGTAAAGGAAGATATAGAGAAGGATCTTGGTATGGTAATGATACTATTTGGCGTACGATTCTTGATTTGAATAAAATTATATTATATACTAATAAAGATGGTGTATTAACTAGTACTAAACAAAGAAAAATATTTAATATATGTGATATGATTATTTCAGGTGAAAAAGAAGGACCTTTATTACCAAGTGATAAAAAAGTAGGTCTTATAGTTGCTGGTTATAATCAATTAAATAATGATTACATAATTGCTAAAATTATGGGATTTGAACCATATAAAATTAAATATATTAAAAATGGTTATAAGTTAAAAAAATTAAAAATAAATGATAAGAAAAAATTTAATGTATATGATGAACTTGGCCCTATTAAAGATATGAAAAAATATAATAAACATTTTATAGCAACAGATGGTTGGAAAAAATTATTAGAAAATAAATAGGAGGATAAAATGAAAACATATTTTATAACAGGTGGAGCAGGTTTTATTGGTTCTACTTTAACTAAAAGATTATTAATGGAAGGCAATAAAGTTATTGTAATAGATAATTTCTGTGATTATTATGATCCTTCAATAAAAGAGGATAATATAAAAGATTATCTTGATAATCCAAATTATAAATTATATCGTGATGATATTAGAAATAGAAATATTATTAAAGAAATATTTGATAATAATAAAATAGATGTTATAGTTCATTTAGCTGCTATGGCAGGGGTTAGACCTTCAATTGAAAATCCTCTTTTATATCAAGAAGTAAATGGAATGGGTACACAAATTATTTTGGAGGAAGCTAAACTTCATGGTATTAAATCGCTAGTTATGGCATCAAGCAGCAGTGTATATGGAAATACCAAAGAAGTTCCATTTAAGGAGGATATGATAGTTGATTTTGCTATTAGTCCTTATGCAGCAACCAAAAAAGCTAATGAAGTAATGGCACATGTTTATCATAAGTTAAATGATATGAATATTATAATGTTAAGATTTTTTACAGTATATGGACCACGTCAAAGGCCAGATCTTGCAATTAATAAATTTACTAAATTAATGCTAGAAGGCAAAAGTATACCAATGTTTGGAGATGGATCAACTTCTCGTGATTATACTTATGTTGATGATATAGTTGATGGAATAGTAAGGTCTTGTTCTTACGTAATTAATAATAAAGATGTCTATGAAATAATTAATTTAGGTAGTAATAATCCAATTAGTTTAATTGAAATGATAAATTGTATAGCAGATACTCTTAATGTTACACCTAAAATAGAAAAATTAGGAATGCAACCAGGAGATGTTGATAGAACCTATGCATGTATTGATAAAGCTAAGGAATTACTTGGTTATTCTCCTAAAACAACTTTTAAGGAAGGAATTAAAAAATTTATAGAATGGTATAAAATAAGTAAATAAGGTTGTAAAACTTTATTTATTTTGGTATTCTATTATTAGAAAAGAGGTAAAGATGAAAATAGCAGTGGCAGGAACAGGTTATGTTGGTTTGGTTACAGGTGTTGCACTTGCTCATATTGGCCATAAAGTAACTTGCGTTGATATTGATGAAAATAAAATAAAAAAGATGCAAGAAGGAATTAGTCCAATTTATGAAGAAGGACTTGAAGAATTAATGCATTTAGACAGTAAAAATTTAACTTATACAACCGATTACAAAAATGCATATAAAAATGCTGATGTAATCTTTATAGGAGTTGGTACCCCAGAAAATAAGGATGGTTCAGCAAATTTAACATATTTATATGCTGTTTTAGATCAAATTGCTGAATCAGTTAGTAAGGATACAGTAGTTGTAATTAAATCAACTGTTCCAATTGGAACTAATGATAAGGTTGAGACATATATAAACGATAAAGTTGATTTTAATATTAGAATTGTAAGTAATCCTGAGTTTTTAGCACAAGGAACAGCGGTTCATGATACACTATATGCAACAAGAATTGTTGTAGGAGTAAATGATGATTATGCTAAAAAAGTAATGACTAAATTATATAAACCATTAACCGAAGAACCATATAACGTACCATTTTTAGTAATGGATAGAAGAAGTGCTGAAATGGTAAAATATGCATCAAATGATTTTTTAGCCTTAAAAATATCTTATATAAATGAAATAGCAAATTTCTGTGAAGCCATAGGTGCTGATATTAGTTTAGTTACCAAAGGAATGAGTTTTGATCCAAGAATTGGAAATAAATTTCTAAATCCAGGAATTGGTTATGGAGGATCATGTTTTCCAAAAGATACAAAAGCTCTTCATTTTTTAAGTAAAGAACTAGGATGTGAAATAAAAACATTAAAAGCATCAATTGAAATTAATAAAAATCAAAAAATGGTTTTAATTAACAAATTAGAAAAAGTAATTCCAGATCTTACTAATAAAACAATTTCTGTTTTAGGACTTACTTTTAAACCAAATACAGATGATTTAAGAGAAGCACCTTCTATTGAAAATATTAAATATTTATTAAAACAAGGTGTAACTATAAAAGCCTTTGATCCAATTGGCATCAATAATTTTAAAAGAATATTATCAAATGATAAAACACTTCATGACTATTTAGATAACATAACTTATTATGATAATATAGATGATACTATTAAAGGTAGTGATGCTTGCCTAATCATGACTGAATGGAAAGATATAAAAGAATATCCTTTAATAAACTATGAAAAATTAATGAATTCACCAATTATATTTGATGGTAGAAATTGTTATGATTTAGATAATGTTAAAAAATATAATATCTATTATAATTCAATCGGAAGACATGATATTGGAGAAATAAAAAGTCTAATAAATAATTAAAAAGTTCTTTTAAAAAGAATTTTTTTGTTATATAATCATTATAGAGGTGTTTATATGAATGATATATTTGATTATGACGAATATGAAAGTCCAAAAAAAGATAATGTTTTATTAGATACTAATAACAGTAAAAATAATAAATCTAATAAAAATAAAGATTTTAATAAAAGTAAAAATTCTAATAATTTAAATCCAGAAGATAAAAAAAATTTAATAAAATCAATTATTTTAATTATTGTTTTAATTGCTTTAGTTTTTTCAATTGTTTTTTATACTAAGTCAACTAAAAAAAATAACAATAATTCTAATTCAGATAATAATTCTAATCCTAATACGGAGATAAAAGATAATAAAGAAGAAGTTAAAAAAGTTAGTATTATAGATACTGATAGTAATACTCGTCCCTTTGCAGTTATGATTAATTGTCATAATGCTGCTCTTCCTCAAGTAGGTCTTAATAATGCTTACATCGTTTATGAGTTAATGGTAGAAGGTGGTATTACAAGAATGATGGCCTTATTTAAAGATAGGGATGTTGATAAGATAGGATCAGTTAGAAGTGCTAGAACTCAGTACTTGGATTATGTTTATGAAAATGATGCAATTTACGCTCATGCTGGAGGAGCAGCTGATGCTGATAGAAGACTTGCAAATGAAAAAATAAATCACGTGGATGTAGATGGAGTTTACGGTATTCGTGATACCTCATTAAAGCGTGATTGGGAACATAAGTTATTTACAACAACTAATCTTATAAAAAAAGGTGCTACAGCTAAAGGTTATCGATTAACAACCGATACAAAAAGTTTACTTAAATATACAGCTAAAGAAATTGATATGACTAAATATAATAGTAGTGTTGCTAATAATGTTAGTATTAAATACTCTGATTATAGAACCTCTAACTATACATATGATAGTAGTTCTAAAACTTATTTAAGAAGTATGAATAGTACTAAAAATACAGATTTAATAACCGGTGAACAATATAAAGTTAAAAATATTTTAGTTTATGCTGTTAATTATTCTAGTTATTGTGATCATGGATATTGCTTATATCAAAAAATTGATAATGTAGGTACTGGAGAAGGACTTTATATTACAGATGGTTATTCAGTTCCAATTATCTGGGAAAAACCAAGTAAAAATGCTAAAACTACTTATAAACTAAAAGAAACTGGTAAAGAACTAGAATTAAATGATGGAAATACTTATATTCAAATATACCCAACTAGTGGAAAATTAACAATTAATTAAAAAAATGAATAAATTTGCTTCTTTTAAACAAGATATGTTTGAAAGGAGCTTTTTAATGGCTAAAAACAAAGTAGAAATAACAGGTGTTAATACAAATGAAATAATAGTTTTAAGTAGTAAAGACACTGAAGAATTATTTAAAAAATATAAAAATGGAGATAACCATGCTAAAGAATTACTTGTAAATAGTAATTTAAAATTAGTTTTATCTATTTTAAAAAAATATGTATCACGTTATTCAGATTTAGATGATTTATTTCAAATAGGAGTAATTGGTTTAATTAAAGCAATTGATAATTTTGATATTACTTTAGGACTTAAGTTATCTACTTATGCTATTCCTATGATAAGTGGAGAAATAAGAAGATATTTAAGAGATAAAAACTTAATAAGAGTAAGTAGAAGTATGAAAGATTTAGCTTATAAAGCAATTATGAAAAGAGATGAATTGACTAATACCTTAGGTTATGTACCAAGTTATGAATTAATTGCTAAAGAACTAGGTGTATCAGAACTTGATGTAATAACTAGTATAGATGCTATGTCAGATCCTGTTAGTATCTTTGAACCAATTTATAATGATGGAGGAGATACAATTTATTTATATGAACAACTAGAAGATAAAAACAGCAATAATGTAGAAATGCAACTTGCTTTAAAAAAAGCTATAGCTGATTTATCTTTAAGAGAACAAAATATTCTAGATAAAAGATATGTAATTGGTAAAACTCAAATGGAAATAGCTGAAGAATTAGGTATTAGTCAAGCTCAAGTATCAAGACTTGAAACAAATGCAATTAAAACATTGAAGAAAACTTTAAAATAATATGATATAATCATTATAGAGAGGAGGTGAATCAAGTGAAGAAAGCTTTAACCTTAATTTTAATTATTTTTTCAATAACTATAATAATAACAGGATGTGGTAAAAAAGAAGGCCCTAAAAATAATGATAATACCCTTGCAGTTAATTTAGTTCAAGAATTTAAAAAAGAAATAACTGAAACCAAAGATATTAAAAAAGTTGCTAAAAAACTAGCAAAAAGTGATTTTGATATGCCTGATTTAGAAGTTTCTAATGTAAGTAAGGCCGATTATTTAACAGGTTTTAATGAAAAAATACAAGACTATAAAAAAGCTTACGTGATTGCTCCAACTATTAGTACTATTCCTTTTATAGCTTATATATTTGAATCAGATAAACCAAATGAACTAGCTAATACTTTAAAAGAACAAGCTAATCTAAGATGGAATATCTGCACAGAAGCAGACGAAATGCAAGTAGCTGTTGTTGATAATTACGTTTTCTTTGTAATGTCTCCAACTAACTTTGATGATTAGAGGTATTTATGAAAAATAAAAAAGTAATAATGACATTTTCTTCTTTAATGATAATAATATTTCATTTATGGATTATTTTAAGTTTAAAAAATACCAAAATAAATGAAATAGAAACATTTATAAGATATATATCCTTTATAGGAGTAGATATATTTTTCTTTCTTTCAGCTTATTCTTTAGAAAGAAGTAAAATTAATAATTATTTAGAATTTATTAAAAGTAGATTTAAAAAAATTTATTTAAAATTTATTATCTTTTCAATTCTAGCTTTTTTCTTAAACAATTGGAATTTTCTAAAACTATTAAAAACTATTACCGGTCTTGATCTATTTTTAAAAGGAGGAGGATCATTTCTTTGGTTTATACCAGCTATCATGATTATTTATTTACTCATTCCTTTATATAAAAAATATGATAATTTTAAAACTTTAATAATAACAATTATAAGTTATTTATTACTAGTAGTACTATTAAGTATTTTTAATAAAACTCATTTACTTATTTTTATTAATAGAATACCTATTATTTTAATTGGTTATTATTTTTCTAAATTAAAAATATTAGAAAAATTAAGATCTAATAACTACTTATATTTTAGTTCTTCTTTAATTCTTTTAATATTTGGATTACTATTAAGTTATTATATTTATAAAAGTCATATAAATATAAAATACTTTGGTGATTTTTTCTATCTTACTAGTATTCCTTTAGTAATAGGAGTAATATTATTACTTGATCGAATTAATACTAATAAAATATTTAATTATTTAGGATCAATTACTTTAGAAGCTTATATGGTTCAAATGTTATTTGGTTATTCTTTAACAAGTAAATTACTTAATATAATAAATAGTAATTGTGCGCCCAGAAAAGGGTTAATAATCTAGCAAGTGGAAATCTTGCCTGTTTAAGGTCTAACCAACCAGCAGTAGTGAGTCTTGTGCTTATAATAGTAATGTTATGAGTAAAGCGTAGACAGCGAGGAAATAGGGTTATAAGGCAATTCAGCCCCGAAATTTTGTAACATTTATTTGGCAGACGTGCTAATTACCGCGGAATGCAATATTGAAATAATCGTAATGGTGAGAATATTTCAACGATACGGGGTCAATAGAGCCAATCATGTTTCACATAGTGATTATTATATCAACTGGGGAGAGCCTATTGTTTCTTTAAGTCCGAAAGTGGGCAGTGAGCCAATCGGTAATAAGTATGGCAAACAACTATAAAATGGAGAATGTCAAATGAATAATAGGCAGTCGGATAAGTTCATAGTACTGGTGAAGTTAATGTAATGTTAATGGAGGGAAGGGACTTACATAATAATGGTCTTTTCAAGGACACATTATCTATACACAGGGATAGGAGAAAAATAATGGAAACGAAATTGAAAAGAATAGCTCAAATATCAAAAGAACAACCAAAGACAGTATTCACATCAATTTATCATCTAATCAATGAAGAATTACTACTACAATGTCATAAAGAACTAGATGGTAACAAAGCAGTAGGAATTGACAAAATGACAAAAGATATGTATAACGCAAATTTAGAAGAAAACATAAAAGATTTAGTTACTAGACTAAAGAATAAAGCATATAAACCAGCACCAGCCTTAAGAGTTTATATACCAAAAGGCAATGGTAAAATGAGACCTTTAGGGATTTCGATATATGAAGATAAAATAGTACAACTAGCACTTAAGAAATTACTAGAGGTAATATATGAACCAAAGTTCAAAGATAATATGTTTGGATTTAGACCTAATATAGGTTGTCATCAAGCAATTAAATACGTTAGAAAAGAAATCATGAGTAGAAGAATAAACTATATAGTAGATGCAGATATTAAAGGTTTCTTTGACCACATAAATCATGAATGGTTAATGAAAATGTTAGAGTTAAATATTCAAGACAAGAACATACTAGGGCTTATTAAGAAATACTTAAAAGCAGGAATAATGGACGATGGAAAATATATTGAAACATTAGAGGGTTCAGCACAAGGAAATATAGTTAGCCCAGTACTAGCGAATATCTATATGCATTATGTTTTAGTAAATTGGTACAAGGTAATTGTTGAAAAGAAATCTAAAGGAGCAACTTTTCTAGTTGTATATGCAGATGACTTTATAACTGGATTTCAATACAAAAGTGAAGCAGAAGCATATTATAAAGCATTAGAAAAGAGAATGAATAAATTTGGTTTAGAATTAGAGAGCAGTAAAAGTAGATTACTAGCATTTGGTAGATTTGCAGAAAATGACAGAAAACAAAAAGGCTTAGGAAAACCGGAAACATTTGATTTTCTAGGTTTCACATTTTATTGTAGTAAAACAAGAAATGGAAAGTTTTGTGTCAATATGAAAACAAGTCGGAAGAAATTTAAACAGAAAGTTAAGGCAATGAAATTATGGCTATACGAAAATCGAGATGTGAAAACAAAAGATTTAGTAAAAGCACTTAATAGAAAACTTCTAGGACATTATCATTATTATGGAGTTTCTAATAATGGAAGAATGATGTATAATTTTAGACAGAGAACAATAGAAATGTTATTTAAAGTTCTAAATAAAAGAAACAACCGAAGAAGTTATAGCTGGGATGGACTTAATGAAATGTTTAAGGTGTATAAAATCCAAATGCCAAAGATATATGTAAGTCTATTTGAGTAAATATTATTATGAAAAGCCGTATGCGGGAAAACTGCACGTACGGATTTGTATAGGGACTTATGTCGTGAGGCATTTGTCTACTAGACTATTAATAAATATTTTATCAATTATTTTTATTTTATTAATATCAGCTTTCTTTAATTTTATTTTCCAAAAAGTTGATAGACTTTTAATTAAAAATCATATATAATAATTACAGGTGATTTTTGTGGAAAGAGTTCAAAAAGTAATAGCTAACTTAGGATATGCATCAAGAAGAGGAGCTGAAGAGTTAATTAAAAATGGAAAAGTTTTAATAAATGATGAAGTTGCTTCTTTAGGTGATAAAGTAAGTAGTAGTGATGTTATTAAAATAGATGGAGTAATTATTGATAAAACTAAGAGTAATGATAAAGTTTATTATTTATTAAATAAACCTCGTTTTGTTGTAACAACTTCAAAAGATGAATTAGGAAGAAAAACAGTAGTTGATTTAATTGATGAAGATAAAAGAATATATCCAGTAGGGCGTCTTGATTATGATACAACTGGTGTATTACTTCTTACTAATGATGGAGAATTAACTAATAAATTAATTCATCCTAAAAATAAAGTAGAAAAAGTTTATCTTGCAAAAATAAAAGGTATTATTAAAGGAGTAGACATTAATAAACTTAAAAATGGAGTTTTTGTTGATAATAAAAAAACTAGTCCATGTCGGGTTAAATTAAAAAGTTTTGATAAAAAGACTAATACTTCTATGGTAGAACTTACTATTCATGAAGGACGTAATCATCAAGTTAAAAAAATGTTTGAAGCTATTAACTATGATGTTATTAAATTAACAAGGATAAGATTTGCTAATTTAGATTGTAAATCTTTAAAAAGTGGCGAGTATAGAAAATTAACTCCAAAAGAAGTTAAAAGACTTTATAATTTAGGTGAAGATGATGCTTAATATATATTTACTTTTTTGGTTATATTCCTTTTTAGGATGGGTAATGGAAACTACTTTAGTATCAATTCAATCTAAAAGATTTGTTAACCGAGGATTTTTAATGGGACCTTATTGCCCAATATATGGAACGGGTGGCGTATTACTTTTAAGCCTAGATCCTTATAAAAATAGTCCTTTCTTAGTATTTATTCTTGCTATTATAATCTGTAGTATAGTTGAATACTTAACTAGTTATATTTTAGAAATAATTTATAAAGTAAGATGGTGGGACTATTCAGATAGATTTTTTAATATAAATGGAAGAATTTGCTTATTTAATTCTATTTGCTTTGGTCTTTTAGGTATGCTTATGGTTTCTTTTTTAAATCCTATTTTCATGGGTTTAATTAATAAAATACCAAGAAATATTTTAATAGTTATTTCTTTAGTTATTCTAATAATAACTTTAATTGATATAACTATTACAATATCTTGTATGTTTAATATAAGAAAAACTATAGTTAATTTAAAAGATAAAACTTTAACTAATATATTTAAGAAAAACCAAGATGCAACGGAAGAAATAAGTAAAAAAATAAAAAATATGTTAAAAGAAAAAGATTTTATTTCAAAACACTTACAAGATGCTTTTTCTAATATGAAAGTAAATCGAAATAATATAGTTAGAAAAACTGAAAAAATATTAAAGCTTGAAAGAATTGAAACAATTACTATTATTAGTTCTATTATAAGTATTATTATAGGTTATTTAATTGGTAGTTTAATAAATAAAAAAGGCTTATTAATTTGTCTTTTCTTTGTTTTAAATTTAATTATTTTAAGATTAATTACTAGGAGAAAAAATGGCTGATTTTTTAAAACAAATTAAAAATGATATTTATTTAACTAGTAAAGATATAAGTGTTTTAGATAAATATGAAATAAATTATTTAAGTTGTTCTAATATGAAAGAATTATTATTTAAAATTGAAACTATTTTAAATAATGAAGAAACTGATTTTGACCTTGAAGATTTATCAATTAAGTTAAGTGAATATAATTATTACTATAAAACCAACAAATAGTTGGTTTTTTTAGTCAAATAATTGTAAAAAAAATACATTTTTCTAGGAATTTAAAAAAAATATGGTATAATTGAATTAAAGATAGGATATCTATCAAGAAAGGAGATATAAAAAATGGCAGATTTAGTTTATAGTCAAGCTGGTCTTGAAGAAGTAACTAACAGACTTGATGCTAATTTAAGAAAATTAAGAGGAGAATTAGAAACTTTTAATCAAAATTTTGATGTTGTAAAAGCTAATTGGTCTGGAAGTGAATATGAAAAAGCTGAGGCTAAATTACTTGAAATTAGAAAGACTTTAGAAACTGCAATTGCTGATAATAATAGGCAATTAGCTTATTTAAGTCAAAAAAATGCAGATTTTGCAGAAGTTAATTCAGGATTATAGGAGGAAAAGATGAAAGAAAATAGAATTGAGAGTTTTAGTGCTTTAGAACAAGCATTAAATAATATGACCCAACTTGCAAGTGAAATATCAAACACTTTAAAAGAAACAAGTGATATTTATGATTCTCAAGCAAGTGGATGGGCAAGTGCAAATTCAACAAGTCAACAAAATAAAATGATGGACTATGCTGGAGAAGCACAAAAAATATCAAAAAATATTGCTGAAGTAAGTGAAGCAGTTCAAAAGTTTAGAGCTACAACTTACAATATTGATGAACAAAAATAATAGGACACACTTAAGAAGTGTCCTTTCTTAGGAAGGAGGAAAAATGGAAAATAATAATTCTGCTTCAATTTATATACATACCCTTTATGACGATGCCTTTAGTGATTGTGAAATATCAGAACGCAATTACAAATTGTATGGTAAATTTAATAGGACAGAATATACTATAACGCCTAAGAACATGAATCTTGAAAATGCAGAATACTCTAAAATAACTTTTGTATCTGATGGTCTTTATGTTGATAGTGATACAGTAGCAAAAGTTACAACAACTGAAAGTATTGATCCTTCACTTAATACTGTTAAAGCAGTAACTAGTGATTTAGAAGCAAATGGCTTTAAGCTAAAAGGCGTTCCTATTACTAGTGGAGCCTACGGCTATGGTTATGCTAAATCTACTTACATTAATGATGAAACAGGTGAAGAAGTAGTAATAGAGACCACTACAAAAGATAAAGCTGGAGTTCAAAGCATTAAAAAAACGACAACAAAAAATACAACAGTAGGTGAGTTATATACTGAAAAAACTGGAAAAGTTATTGGACAAAATGAAGATTTATTACCAGAGGATGAATGGGCATCAGAAGAAGTATCTGAAGACAATCAAGCAGAAGATGAACGAATTGATGGAACAATTCAGGCTCCAGATGATAGCAAAGCATTAAGTGAAGAACCAATTCCACTTAATACTGTAATAGAGAAAGCAAATGCTGAAGGATATAATATAGAACCTGGTTTCTTAGCCGGTTATAGTTATTATAGATATTTAAATGGAATAGTTTATTGTTATAATGGAGATACTCTTGCAAATGAAATAAAACTTTCCAAATTAAATTCAGTGTCTTTAAGAATTCAAAATGAAAATATTGAAGGATTAACTAATACAGAGTTTAATACAGAAGCATACGAAAATTTGAAGGGATTTTCATTTGAGGGAGCAAAATCTAAAAATAGAGAAGTAGATATAAATGATATTAAAAAAGTTAGAGATAAAAATTGTGAAATGATTGATTATTTTCAAGAAGATATTACAATTACTTCTAATAAAATAACTGATGCCTATGCTTCTATTAATCCATTGACAAAAGAAGAACTTAAAAATAAGGGTTATTCTGTTGATGATTTAAATGAATACTTTTTTGAAGCTTATAAAAAATTGGTTAATAACAAATTAAATTCAATAGTTTCTAATTTAAATAATATTATTTCTGAAAATATTGAAATTGATAATAATGAATCTGGTGTACGTAAAAGGGAATATAATAGTTATACACCAAGTGGAGGTGGTAGTTCATCTGATACTCCAAGTAGTAATCCAAATGAAACTATTAATAATATTGAAAAAGTACCAAATTATGATGAGGTTATGACTAAATATTCATCTGTAATGGTTGCAACAATTTTATTTAATGAAATAACCCCTTTATTTGAAAAAATAGGGGATACTACATCAATTCAATCAGTTCAAGATTCAGAAATTTATAAATTAATGGGAATTGTTAAAAGCGAAGATGGCAAGTATTATTATCAAGTAATAGATAGTAGTACGGGTAGAATTTACCTAGCCGATATAAATAGTAATGTAACACTTAAATGGGATGAGTTAGGTGAAAGAAAGGCTGTTGAAGTAGTAGGGGATAGTGCCTTTGTTTTGAAATCTACTAATGAAGGAGATAACATGCTAGAGCGTGTTGCTTCTAAAGGTGATGTATATCTTGTCAATGGTGATAAGATTAATGTTGACGGAATAGATTACTATAGCATAAATGATAATGAAACAGGTAATACTGCTTTTATGCCAGTTAGTGATTCAATAACAGATCCTAAATTAATTGGTGAAATTGTTAAACCAGTTGTAGGGGAGGTGGCTAAATAATGAGTAGTAGTTTTTATGGTATTAAGTCTCGTTATAATAATGCGGTTAGAAGATATGAACTTTTAAAAGTGGCTACAAGTTATGAAAATTCAAAAATTTGTAATACTGATTTAGCAGTTATAAGTAATATTACAGTTCTTTTAAAACAAATTGAAAATTTTCAAGGAATGATAAAAAATGCTAATGTTGTATGTGAAAATAAAGAGTTTTCTAATACTGCATCTGATTTAACTAATTTATCAAATGATGTTCAAAAAATGCTTGATGATTATACTCAAATTAATGCTGATATTTATAACTGTTCTCAACTTGCATATGAGAACATGAAAATTAAATATGATGATTATAAAGCTGATTACGAAAGAAAGAAAAATAACTGCATAGGTTATATAAATTTTTTAGAAAATAATGATAAAGATACAGCAACTGAAGCCGAAAGAGTCGAAATTGAAGAGAAACTTACTGATTTTGAAAGAGCTACTAGAGATATAATTAAAGATGTTGAACAGATAGAAATATTGCTTAGTAATGGATTGGAATATCAGCAATCATTATTTACAGGTGCTATAAGTGGTGCTCAATCTTTATTTACTGCTGTTAGTGATCCTAAATCAATATAATTTTGGTATACATATTTACTATGATAAAAATTTAATATAAAAAAGCTATTTTAGTAATTGCTAAAAATAGTTTTTTTTGTTATAATGAACTAAGAATAGAGGTTCTTATGAAAATATTAGTTTTAAAAAAAGAAAGAATTATTACAACATCACTTCCTAATAATATTTATGGAGATTTTCAAATAATAGATGTTTTAGAAAATGGTAATCAAATCGATTTAATTACTATTAAAGAACAAGATGGTAAATGGCTTCTTACTAATACTGTTGATACATCTATTATTGTTAATAATAATCTTGTTAATAGTGTCTTTTTAACTGATTATTTTTCTTGCGAAATATTATATCGTAAAAGTGATTATAAATATATCTTATATTGCTTGCCAACATATGATAAAACTACTTTATATAATATAGTTGATGCTAATATTACAATTGGTAATAGTAATTCTGATATTACTTATGTAAACGATTACTTACGTTCATTCAATGTTAAAATTTATTATGATAATGCCTGGTATATTGAAGTATTCTCTGATACATATTTGGTTTATAGAAATAATAAAAGTATCACTAAAGAAAGACTATTTAACGGAGATGTAATATTTATAATGGGACTTCGTATAGTTGTTCTTGGTAATTATATGATTATTAATAATCCTTTTAATAACGTCAGAATAAATGCTAATAAATTAAGGGCAATTAAATTAGGAGTTGCAAGTAGTAAAAGTGAAATTGATGAAGAACTTGAAATTTATGATGAAGAAGATTATTTTTTCCGTACCCCTCGTTTTAAAAGAAGTGTTGTTTTAGAAAAATTTAAAATAGATTCTCCACCTGAAAATCAAGATCCAGAGGGAATGCCCTTTTTCTTAACCTTAGCTTCTTCTATGACAATGGCAGCAACATCTAGTATGAGCTTGTATACCGTTATTTCTCGTCTTAATGAAGGAGCATCTTTTAAAAGCATTTTACCAAGTTTAATAATTACAGTTGTAACATTAATTGCTTCTTTTATAGTTCCAATAATATCAAGAGTTTGGCAAAAAAATAGTAATAAAAAGAAAGAAGCTTTAAGACAAGAAAAATATACAAACTATGTTTCAGAAAGAAAAAAAGAAATTGATGATAAAATGGAAGAACAAAAGTTTATTTTAGTTGAAAATAATTTAACCAATAAACAATGTTTTGATATCATTATGAATCGAGAAAATAATTTATGGGAGAGAAAAATAGAACATGATGACTTTCTAAATCTAAGAATTGGAACAGGTAATATTAAAGCTCCTGTTGAAATCGATTATGAAAAAGAAAGATTTACTTTAGTAGATGATAATTTAAAGAAATTATTACAAGATGTAGCTGGTTCTGAAAAAGAACTTGATAATGTTCCAGTTAGTATTTCTTTAACAGAAAAATATATAGTATCTATTACATCAGAACTTAAACTAGGTTATCAATTTTTAGAAACTTTAGTTTTACAAATGATGACTTTTCATAGTTATGAAGAACTTAAAATAGTAATACTTACTAGTAATGAGAATGAAACTTATTTTGAATATTTAAAACTAACTCCTTTTGTTTGGAATGATTATAAAACTTTTCGTTTCTTTGGAACAACAAAAGATGAAATTAATCAAATATCTTTATATTTAACTGATGAATTTAATAAAAGAAAGTTTTCTGATAAAGATAATTATAATAATAAAGATGGTTATAAAAATAATTTACCATATTATGTAATTATAACTGATGATTATAAAACTATTCGAAATATTGAAATATTCAAGAAAATTTTAGAAAATGATAATAATTTAGGTTTTTCAATAATTGCAATTGATAGATCATTAAGAAGACTTCCGGATGATAGTAAAGCTTTTATTAATTTAACCAATGATGTTAGCTTAATGTTAGAACCAGACTTAACTAATGGAGTTAAACAAGAATTTAAAGCTGATTTTAATACTTTAAATATGAATTTATTAACTACTAAGGTATGTAATGTTCCAATAGAATTACAAAATGGAAGATTTAGTTTACCAACTACTTATACTTTTCTTGAAATGTATAATGTTGGTAGAGTTGAACAATTAAATATTCTAGCTCGTTGGAAAGAATCAAATCCAATCAATTCTTTAGCAGCTCCTATTGGTATAAGTGATACAGGGGACATTTTATATTTAGATATTCATGAAAAAGTTCATGGACCACATGGTTTGATAGCTGGTATGACAGGATCTGGAAAAAGTGAATTTATCATTACTTATATCTTATCTATGGCGATTAATTATCGACCTGAAGAAGTAAGTTTTGTTTTAATTGATTATAAAGGAGGAGGACTTGCAGGAGCTTTTGAAAATAAAGATACAGGTATAAAATTACCTCATATAGCAGGTATTATTACTAACCTAGATAAAACAGAAATAAATCGTGCTTTATCAAGTTTGAATTCCGAACTTAGACGTCGTCAAAAAGTTTTTAATGAAGCTAGAGACAAATTAAATGAAAGTACCATTGATATTTATAAATATCAAAAATTATATCGAAACAAACAAGTAGATGAACCAATGAGTCATTTAATAATTATAAGTGATGAGTTTGCTGAACTTAAAATGCAACAACCGGAATTTATGGATGAATTAATGTCAATTGCTAGAATTGGTCGTAGTCTAGGAGTTCATTTAATTCTAGCAACCCAAAAACCAAGTGGTATCGTAAATGATCAAATCTGGAGTAATTCTCGTTTTAAAGTATGTTTAAAAGTTCAAGATAAAAGTGATTCCATGGATATGCTAAAAAGACCAGATGCTGCAAGTATTACCAACATTGGAGCCTTCTTCTTACAAGTAGGATTTAATGAATACTTCTATTATGGTCAAAGTGCTTGGAGTGGGGCGTCTTATTATCCAAGTGATTTTAGAATTAAAAAAGTTGATACTGCCATTGATTTTATTAATAATTATGGTGCTATTTATAAAACTATTGATATTCAAAAGCAAAATAAATTAAAACCTCAAGGAGAAGAAATAACTAATATTATTCGCTATTTGGATTCTATTGCTAATAAAGAAAATATTATGATTAATCAATTATGGTTAAATAGAATTCCTGATTTTATTAAAGTAGATGCTTTAAAATCTAAGTATAATTATAAAAAAGATTTAACAATAAGTCCTATTATTGGTGAAATAGATGATCCAGTTAATCAACAACAACATTTGTTAACTCTTCGATTAACAGATTTTGGTAATACTATTATATATGGTATACCAGGAAGTGGTAAAGAATTATTATTAACAACAATTGTATATTCTAGTGCAACTATGTATACTCCAGAAGAGGTTAATTTCTATATCTTAGATTTTGCTTCTGAAACCATGCTTAATTTAAAAGATTTGCCTCAAGTAGGTGATGTTATCTTATCAAATGATAAAGAAAAAATAGAAAATTTATTTAAGTTATTAAATACTTATTTAATTGATAGACGACAATTATTCTTAAATTATTCTGGTAGCATTATGGAATATAAAAAAGCAACCGGTAAAAATATTCCTTCAATTGTTGTTATGATAAATGGTTTTGATTCTTTTAATGAAACTTATTCTGATTATGTAGAATTATTAACTAAATATACAAGAGAATGTCCAAGATTTGGAATATACTTTATAATAACTGCAACTGGAAGTAGTTCCGTTCGTTATAAACTAAGTCAAAACTTTAAAAATGTCTTAGCACTTGAATTAAATGATCGAAGTGATTATTATTCAATTATTGGTAAAACTCAAGTAATGCCATCTAAAGCAATAGGACGTGGTCTTGTTAAAATAAAAGATGCTATTTATGAATTTCAAACAGCATATCCAACTAAAAAAGAAGAAAGTAGTAAATTCTTTAAAGAAGTTGCAATTAAATTAAATGAAGAATACAAAAATAAAGCTTTAAAAATACCAGTATTACCTGATAAAGTTAATAGTTCTTGCTTTAATAATTTTACTTTAGATAAATTACCAATTGGTATTTATAAAGATAATTTAGAAGATTGTAATTTTAATTTTAAAACTAATTTCTTTAATAAAGTAGTAGCAAGTGATATTAACAATACTTTATCTTTTACTAAAGAATTATTATTTGAATTAAGTAATATTGAAAATACTAAAACTTATTTATTTGATAATAATATAATTAAAGAAAATTATAGTAATATTACTAAATATAATACTTCATATGAGGAAGTATTAAATGGGTTAATAGATAATTTAACTAAAGCTATTGAAAGTAATAATACTAATTTACAAAATATGGTATTTGTTATTTATGATTTTAATAATTTTAAAAATAAATTAAGCGATGTTGGTAAAATCTTAAAATCTTTATATGATTTAAATATAAAACTACCTATTATTAATTTTATTGTTATTGATTCAGTTGATACTTTTAAGAAGTTTGAATTTGAAGCTTGGTATAAGGAAATAAGTGATCCAGAAACTGCTATTTGGATTGGTGAAGGTATTAGTAATCAATTTACAATTAAATTAACAAGAAGTTCTGATAGGCAATTACAAGTTCCAATTAAAAATGATTTTGGTTATATTGTTGTATCAGGTAGACATGCTTTAATAAAAGTATTAGAGTTTGATGCTAGTAAAGTAGTTAATAATGTAAATGATATTGAGGAGTTGATATAATGAAATATAAAGTCTTGGTTGAAGTTTATGTTCCTGAACTTGATGTAAGTTATGATTTATTTATTCCTGCTAATAAAAAAGTTGGAAATGTTGTTCTTTTACTAGTAAAAGCTATTAATGAATTATCAGAGGGAGCATATCCAGTTAGTGTTAATCATGCTTTAATGAATAGTGATACTTGTATGATTTATGATTTAGATTTAAATATGAAAGATGCTGCTATTTTAAATGGAACCAAATTGATTTTAGTGTAGTTAGGTAGGACTTAGTCCTATCTTTCTTTTATT
>CADBSI010000003.1 GCA_902797275.1 uncultured Erysipelotrichaceae bacterium
AGGTTAGATTTGTCAAGTTTATATTTACATTTTTTTGTAAAATATGATTAATTTGTGATAATGTCTTAAGTATTAACTTGTAAAAATGTCTTGATGTGTTTAATTATTTTAATTTTAATTATTTTACCTTTAATTAATTGTTTAAACTTTAATTATTTTTTTTAAATATTTTCTAAAATTTCATGAAATTTTCACATAACTAATTTATAATATTAATGTTTTTTTTAGATGTTGACAATTCTAAAAATAATAAATATACTATTACAGTAAGAAAGAAGGTTATATGATAAAGCTATTTAAAAATTTAAGTAAAAAAGCATATTTATATGTATTTTTATCAATTGTATTTGTAGTTGTTCAAGTATTATTAGATTTAAAATTACCTGATTATATGACAAATATTACAACTTTAGTTCAAACATCAGGAAGTGTTCATGATATTTTTATTCAGGGTGTTTATATGTTGCTTTGTGCTAGTGGGTCTTTAATAGGAAGTGTAATTGTTAGTTATTTAGCAACGTATTTAGCTAGTTCTTTTGGTGAAAAGACAAGAAAAAGAATTTATGAAAAAGTTTTAGGCTTTAGTATGGAAGAAATTAAAGATTTTTCCGTTTCAAGTTTAATTACTAGAACTACTAATGATGTTGGTCAAATTCAAATGTTAATTTCTTTTGGATTACAAGCTTTAATTAAAGCACCTATTATGGCAGTTCTTGCTATTTTAAAAATAGCTGGTAAGAATATGAAATTTAGCATGCTAACTTTTATAGCAGTTGTTCTTTTATTAATTTTAATTGTTGTAATTGTTGTTCTTGTTATGCCAAGATTTAAAATTGTTCAAAAATTAACTGATAATTTAAATAGAATAACCAGAGAAAATTTAACTGGTATTAGAGTAATTAGAACTTTTAATGCATCTGATTATCAAACAGATAAATTTAATGATGCTAATAATAAATTAACTAATACGCAACTATTTAATCAAAGAGTGATGGGACTTATGTCGCCTTTTATGTCTTTAGTTATGTCATCTTTAACTTTAGGAATATATTTAGTTGGAGCTATCTTAATAAAGGATGCTAACTTGCCAGATAAATTAACTATTTTTAGTGATATGGTTGTTTTTTCGACTTATGCTATGCAAATAGTTATGTCTTTTATGATGCTAGTTATGATTTTCTTAATTTATCCAAGAGCTTCTGTTTCAGCCAAAAGAGTTAATGAAGTTTTAGATCGAACTAATAAAATTAAAGATGGTACTAAAGAAAACGGAGAATATGTTGGAACAGTTGAATTTCAAAATGTATCTTTTAAATATCCAGATGCTGATGATTATATGATTAAAAACGTTTCTTTTAAAGCTAATAAGGGTGAAACCATTGCTTTTATTGGAGGAACTGGTTCAGGAAAATCAACTTTAATTAATTTAATTCCTAGATTTTATGATGCAACGGAAGGAAAAATATTAGTTGATGGTATTAATGTTTGCGATTATAAATTAAAATCTTTACATGATAAAATAGGGTATGTTGCTCAAAAAGCTTTTATGTTTCATGGAACTGTTAAGGAAAATATTGCTTATGGAAAAGAAAATATTGATGAAAAATCTTTAACTGATGCTATAGCAGTTAGTCAAGCTGACTTTGTTGCTAAAATGGATAAAGGAGTGGACTCTTTTATTGCTCGTGGAGGAACCAATGTTTCTGGTGGTCAAAAGCAAAGACTTGGAGTAGCAAGAGCAGTTTATAGAAATCCAGAAATTTATATTTTTGATGATACTTTTTCAGCTCTTGATTATAAAACAGATCATAATTTAAGGAAAGCTTTAAAAGAATACACGAAAGATGCAACTACTTTAATTGTTGCTCAAAGAATAGGAACAATTTTGGAAGCTGATAAAATTTTAGTTCTTGATAATGGAGAAGTTGTTGGAATGGGTAAACACGAAGAACTTTTAAAAACTTGTCCTGTTTATAAAGAAATTGCAAAAAGTCAATTAGGAAGTGAGGCGTTAAAATGAGAGGAAAACCAGGTACTAATGAAAAACCTAAAGATTTTAAAAAGGCTTTAAAAAATTTAATTAGCTATTTAAAACCTTATTTAACTCCTTTAATTATAGCTATTATTTTTGCTCTTGTAGGATCAATTTTTTCTATAATTGGTCCAGATAAAATTAAAGAAATTACTAATTTGATTGTTTCAGGGCTTGCTTCTTCAATTGCTCTCGATAAGATTAAAAGTATTGCTTTATTTCTAATAATAATCTATAGCATAGGTTTTGTTTGTAGTTATTTAGAAAATTTTATTATGGCAACTATTACTAATCGTTTTTCAAAGAAATTAAGAGGAGAAATAAGTGAAAAAATTAATCGTTTACCTCTTAAGTATTTTGATAAAACTCCATATGGTGATATTTTATCACGTGTTACTAATGATGTAGATACTTTAAGTCAAACAGTTAATCAAAGCATTTCAACTTTGGTTAGTAGTATAACTTTATTAATTGGTTCTATTTTTATGATGTTTCATACTAATTGGATCTTGGCATTAACAGCAATTTTTTCAAGTTTATTTGGCTTTTTCTTCATGGCTATCGTATTAGCTAAATCTCAAAAATACTTTGAAACTTTTCAAGAAGAAATTGGAAATTTAAATGGTCAAGTTGAAGAAACTTATACTGGTCATAATATTGTTAAAGTATATAATGGAGAAGAAATGGAAATTTCTGAATTTGATAAAATAAATAGTAAAATGTTTGATTCAGCTATGAAAGCTCATTTCTTTTCAGGTTTGATGTCTCCATTTATGTCTTTTATTGGAAATTTTAGTTATGTTTGTGTATGTGTTGTAGGTTCAGCTTTAGCTTTAAATGGTACTATTACTTTTGGAGTTATTATAGCCTTTATTATCTATGCTAGATTATTTACGCAACCATTATCCCAAATTGCACAAGTTGCTACTAATTTACAAAGTGCGGGAGCTGCTAGTGAAAGGGTATTTGCTTTTTTACAAGAAGAAGAAATGCCAGATGAAGCTAATTTAGTTAAACATTTAGATAAAAGTAAAGTTAATGGTAATATTGAATTTAAACATGTTAAATTTGGTTATGATAAAGATAAAACAATTATAAAAGACTTTTCAATGCAAGCTAAAAGTGGTTCTAAAATTGCTATTGTTGGTCCAACAGGAGCTGGTAAAACAACTTTAGTTAATTTACTTATGAAATTTTATCCAATAGATGATGGAGATATCTTAATAGATGGGGTTAGTATTAAAGATTTAACTAGGGAAAATATTCATGATTTATTTATTATGGTTTTACAAGATACTTGGTTATTTGAAGGAACTATTAAAGAAAATATAGTTTATAATCAAGAAAATGTTGCCTTTGAAAGAGTAAAAGAAGTAGCTAAATTAGTTGGTTTAAATCATGTAATTAAAAGCTTAAGTAAAGGTTATGATACCATTCTTAGTGATAATGAATCACTTTCAGCTGGGGAAAAGCAATTATTAACAATTGCCCGTGGTATGTTAAAAGATGCACCTTTTTTAATTCTTGATGAAGCAACTAGTAGTGTTGATACGAGAACAGAAGAATTAGTGCAAGAAGCTATGGATAAATTAGCTGAAGGAAGAACAAGTTTTATAATTGCTCATCGCTTATCAACTATCAAAAATGCTGATTTAATTCTAGTTTTAAATGAAGGTAATGTTGTTGAACAAGGAACTCATGAAGAATTATTAAAGAAAAATGGTTTCTATGCTAATCTTTATAATTCTCAATTTGAAAGTATTAATGAATAATCTTTTAAAAACTGTTTACCTTATGCCTATTTTGGTGTAAAATATAAGTAGATAGTTTAGGAGGAGAATATGTCTAGTAGTCAAAAAATAATTAAATATTTTGCTATTACCTTTGCTTGTATTATCATTGCTAGTATGATAGGTGGAATAGTAAGTTTCATTGTAACTATATTTGATATTTCTGAATATAAACAAAGAAAAATTCATGAGTTATATCAATCTAATGTTGTTAATACTACTTTAGATATTGATTTAAAAAGTGCAGATTTAGAAATTAATTTAGGTGATAAATTATTAGTTTCAAGTGATAGTAAATATATTAATTGTATTCAAGATGAAAATAAAATTCAAGTGATTGAAAAAAATCATGTATCATTTTCTAATAATACATCTAAATTAATTATTACAATTCCAAGAGATTTAATGTTTGATGTTGTTGATATTGAAGCAGGAGCTGGTAAAATTAATATCGAAGAATTAGAAACTAAAAGATTACATCTTGATTTAGGAGCTGGAAGGGTAGATATTAAAAATTTAATTGTTACAGAACGTACTAAAATAGAAGGTGGAACTGGTAAGTTTACTATTCAAAATGGAACTATTAATAATTTAAAATTTGCTTTAGGAGTAGGGGATGCTAAAATTAATTCTGCTATTCTTGGTAATAGTACAATTGATGCTTCGGTTTCAAAATTAGATGTTAATTTAAGAGGATCAATTAATGACTATGAAATTTCAATTGATAAAGGAATTGGTTCTATTAAATTTAATGGTGAAACCTTAAAAGATAAAAGTGTTGTTGGAAATGGTAATAACTATTTAGAAATTAATGGGGGAGTAGGAACTATTAAAATAACTACTAATAATAATTAGATAAGGTTGAGTTTAACTTTATCTTTTCTTCATGTTATAATTAATATCAAGGAGGAGAAATGAAAAAGAAAGGAATTTATATTTTACTTATTTTTGCTTTTTGCTTATTTTTAACAGGATGTGATAAGACTAAGACTTATACAAGTCATGGAATGTCAATTGAAATGCCAAAAGGTTTTTATGAAAAATCTCTTGCAAGTGCTACAGTTTATTATGAAAGCCCAACAGCAATTGTAACGGGTTTAAAAGAAACATTTACAACACTTAGTCAAGTAGGTTTAGATAAGAATTCATCTTTAGAAGATTATCTTAAACTAGTTCTTAAAAATAATAATAAAGAAGAAGCTTTAAAAGAAGATGGAAACTTAGTTTATTTTACCTATGAAGCTAATATAAATGATAAAGATTTTTTCTATACAACTGTTGGTTATAAAACAAATGATAGTTTTTGGTTATTTAATTTTGCTTGTGAAGCTAAAAACAAAGATATTTATGCCTCTAAATTTCTTGAATGGGCTAAAACCATAAAATTTGATTAATACCTATTTGGTATTTTTCTTTTTTTATTATATAATAATTTAAAAAAGGAGGCAATATGAAAATATTAATAATCGAAGATGAAAAAATTATAAGAGAAGAATTACAAGAATTACTTTTAAAAAATGGTTATGAAGTTTTCCTGTTAACAGATTTTACAAATGTTTTACCAATTGATCCTGATAAATACGATTTAATTTTATTAGATATTAATTTACCTAACTTAAATGGAGAATTTTTATTAAAAGAAATTAGAAAAACTAGCAATATTCCAATTATCATGTTAACAAGTAGAGTAGATGAAATGGATGAGGTTTTATCAATTACAAATGGAGCAGATGATTATATTACTAAACCTTATAATCCAATTATTTTACTTTTAAGAATTCAAAATATCTTTAAAAGAATTAATTCAAATCTAGATTATCTTAAATATAAAAATATATCATTTGATTTGAAATCTGGAGTTATTAAAAAAAATAATTTAAAGGTTGAATTAACTAAAAATGAAATGATAATATTTAACTATTTATTAACAAATAAAAACAAAATTATTTCAAGAGATGAGTTAATGACAATTTTATGGAACAACAATGAATATATAAATGATAATAGTTTAACTGTTAATATTAGTAGATTAAGAAAAAAATTAGATGATTTGAAAAGTGATGTTGTAATTGAAACAAGAAAGGGTTGCGGGTATATATTATCATGAAATTATCTAAGTATTTTAAAGATAAATTAGGTTTAATTTTAATTTATTTTTTTAATTATTTTATTATTATTAGTTTATTAATTGCTTTTAAAAGTAGTATTTCTTTAATAATTGCTATTAGTCTTTTAGGTTTAATTAATTTTTTACTTATCTTTTTTCTTTCGTATTTTAAGAAAAAAAACTTTTATGATAATCTACTTAATAATTTAGAATTACTTGATAAAAAGTATTTAATTTTAGAAACTTTATCTAAACCTTCTTTTTATGAAGGAGAATTACTTTTTAATATTTTATACGATATTAATAAATCAATGATAGAAAATGTTAATATTTATAAGAATTCGGTTGCTGATTTTAAAGATTACGTTGAAATGTGGATTCATGAGGTTAAAATACCAATTTCTAGTTTAGTTTTAATGATGCACAATAAGAAAAATATAGATAAAAGATTTATTCAAGAAATAAGAAAATTAGATAATTATATTGATCAAGTATTATTTTATGTTAGAAGTAATTATACAGAACAGGATTTTCTTTTTAAAAAAATTAGTTTAAATAAAATAATAAGTCAAGTTGCAATTAAAAATATTGATGATTTGCGTTTAAATAAAGTTAATTTAGAAGTTTTAGTTAGTGATATAGTTATTACAACTGATCCTAAATGGTTAGAGTTTATTATTAATCAAATAGTAAATAATAGTATCAAATATAAAAAAGAGAATAATTCTTATATTAAAATTTATTCTAAGAGTTATCAAGATAGGGTATCCTTATTTATTGAAGATAATGGAATAGGTATTCCAAGGAAAGATTTAAGTAGTGTTTTTAATAAATCATTTACCGGGGAAAATGGAAGAAATACAACAAAATCAACAGGAATGGGTTTATATATTGCTAAGAAGTTATGTATGAAATTAGGTCATAAAATTGAAATTAGTTCTTGTGAAGGGGAAGGAACAACTTTAATAATAACATTTAATCTTGATAGTTTTTACCAAATAGAAAACTAATATTACAAATTTGTAAGGTTTAGTAATATTAAACAAACGACAAGTTTAAATTAATATTATATGATATTGGCTGAAAGGAGTTAATATGGAAAATATTTTAAAAATAGAAAATATAGAAAAATATTATGGTAGTAAATCAAGTTTAACTAAAGCAATTGATAATATTAGTTTTTCAGTTAGTGAGGGTGAATTTGTAGCAATTATGGGGGCATCAGGGTCAGGTAAAACAACACTTTTAAATTGTATTTCTACTATTGATAAAGTAACAAGTGGTCATATTTATGTGAATGATTTAGATATTACAAAATTAAAAGGGAATAATCTTAATAAATTTCGAAGGGAAGAATTAGGTTTTATTTTTCAAGATTTTAATTTACTTGATACTTTAACATCTTATGAAAATATTGCTTTAAGTCTTGCTATTTTAAATATAAAATACAAGGAAATTGATGAAAGAATTAAAAAAGTTTCTAAGGAATTAAATATTACTAATGTTTTAAATAAGTATCCTTATCAAATGTCAGGTGGAGAAAAACAAAGAGTAGCATCAGCAAGGGCTATTATAACTAATCCTAAATTAGTTTTGGCTGATGAACCAACGGGAGCTTTGGATTCTAAATCATCTAAGATGTTACTTGAAAAGTTAAGCTATTTAAATAAAGAATATAATTCTACTATTTTGATGGTAACCCATGATGCTTTTACTGCTAGTTATGCAAATAGAGTAATATTTATTAAAGATGGAAAAATATTTAGTGAAATACATAAAAGTGGAACAAGAAAAGAGTTTTTTGATAAAATAATTGATGTTGTAACTATCCTTGGGGGAGATTTAAATGATGCTTTGTAAATTATCTTTAAAAAATATTAAAAAGAGTATCAAAGATTATGCAATTTACTTTTTTACCTTAGTTTTAGGTGTTTCAATTTTTTATGTTTTTAATGCTCTTGGAAGTCAAACTATTATGTTAAATGTCTCAAGTTCAACGAAGAAATTAATCGAACTTATGATTCAAGTATTATCTTATGTAAGTGTTTTTGTATCATTTGTTTTAGGATTTTTAATTATATATGCTTCGAGATTTTTAATTAAAAGAAGAAATAAAGAATTTGGTATTTATTTAACTCTTGGTTTTTCTAAAAGAAAAATATCAATGATTTTATTTTTTGAAACTTTGTTTATTGGTCTTGTTTCCCTTGGAGTAGGACTTTTATTAGGAGTTATGTTATCTCAACTTATGAGCTTATTAGTTGCTAATATGTTTGAGGCTGATTTAACAAAGTTTACTTTTGTTTTCTCTAAAAGTGCTTGTCTTAAAACTATTATTTATTTTGGTATAATGTATTTGGTAGTTATGATTTTTAATACTATTAGTGTTAGTAAATGTAAATTAATTGATTTATTAAATGATCATAAGAAAATCGATGAAATTAAACTTAAAAATCCTATTGTAGCAACAATTATTTTTGCTTTAGCAAGTTTTGTCTTAGGATATGCTTATTATATGGTAACAATTGATTTTGATAATTTAAGAAATATTGATATCTTAGTACCTATTTCAATGGGATGTATTTCAACTTTCTTTATTTTCTTTTCTATATCAGGATTAATTATTAAAATAACTAAAAGTATGAAATCTTATTATTATAAAGGTTTAAATAGTTTTACTTTAAAACAATTTAGTAAAAAAATAAATACAACTGTTTTTGCAACTACAATTATTTGTTTAATGTTATTTATTACAATTTGTTTGTTATCGGCTTGTCTTAGTTTAAAAAATTCTATGAATAATGAAGTAAAAGATTTAACCTTAGCTGATTTTTATTATGATATTCCTCTTAATTATGATAAGGAATATGATTATTATAAATTGTATGGCTATAATGACTTACAAATTAAAAATACTAAGTATAGTGTTCTTGAAATGTTTGATATTCTAGGATTTGATTTAAAAAAATATAGTAATGACTATATAGAATTTAATACTTATCAAACTGATGAATTAAATATGTGTATATCACTTGGTTCTATTTGCCAGAAAACTAGGACAGAATACCCTTATTTATCATACGAAGCAAGAGAAAGAATAATTAGCTTAAGTGATTATAATAAAGTAGCAAGGTTATATAAAACCAAGGAGTATTCTTTAAATGAAGATGAATATTTAATTGTTGCTGATTTTGAATCAATGATAAATATTCGTAATCAAGCACTTAAAAATAAAACAGAAATTAAAGTATTTGATCGTATTTTAAAGCCTAAATACGATGAATGTATGGATGGTTTTCTTGAAATGTCTACTAATCATGTAAATCCAGGTATAATTGTTGTTCCAGATTCTGTTTTAGTAAACGAGGAACCTGCTAGAAATTATTTAATAGGAAACTATAATACCAAAAATAGAAATACTATTAGAAAAATTGAGGAAGATATTAATAAATTAGATAATAGTCCTTTAAGAAAAGAATATTTATTTCCAAATGGTACAACTAAACTTGCTATTCAAGAATCAGTTGTTGGTTTATCAGCTATGTTAACATTTATTGGTTTATACCTTGGAATTATCTTTTTAATTAGTAGTGCTGCTATTTTAGGTCTTAAAGAATTAAGTGAAAGTAGTGATAATAAACAAGTTTATAAGATGTTAAGAAAAATAGGAGTAGATGAAAGAGATATTAATAAAGCTTTATTCAAACAAATTTTAACATTCTTTATGCTTCCTTTAATTCTTGCCATTATTCATTCTGTTTTTGGACTTATTTTTAGTTTAAAAATTCTTGAAACTTTTGGTAATAAAGATTTATTATCATCAATTATTATGACTTGTATATTTATAATTATTATTTATGGTGGTTATTTCTTGATTACCTATATTTCAAGTAAAAATATTATAAAGGAGAATTAAATGTATACTTTACCAATTAAATATGCTTTAATTTTCTTTCCATTTATAGCATTTTTGATAACTATTCCTTATATGATATATGAATATCATAAGTATGGATCAATTAGTAAGCTTAGAACCTTTATAATTTATTCTTTTATTCTTTATTTAATGGTAATTTATTTTTTAGTTATTTTACCACTTCCAACTAGGGAATATGCAAGTAGTTTAAAAACACCTTGGTTTAATTTAATACCTTTTAAATTTATTTATGATTTCTTTAAAGAAACAAGTTTAAATTTAAAACTTCCTCAAACATATTTAAAAAGTTTAACTGAACCATGCTTCTATGTTGTTGTATTTAATATTTTTATGACTATTCCTTTTGGCATGTATTTAAGATATTATTTTAAATGTAGTTTCAAGAAGACTTTACTTTTAACTTTTTTCTTATCTTTGTTCTTTGAAATAACTCAATTAACAGGCTTATATTTTATCTATGAAAGGCCATATAGATTAGCTGATGTTGATGATTTGATTTTAAATACCTTAGGAGGGATACTTGGTTATTTACTTGCTATTATATTAATTAAAATCTTGCCTTCCAGAGATAAAATAGATGATACTTCTTTTAAAAAAGGGAAGATAGTTTTACCAATAAGAAGATTAACAATGTTCTTTCTTGATTTAGGAATAACTCTAAGTACTATTATTATTCTTGAAAAATTTATTAAGTTTAAATATTTAAATTTAATAATAATAACTATTTATTATATCCTTATTCCTTTTATAACTAAGGGTTATACTATTGGATCAAGTCTTGTAAAAGTAAAGTTTAAGTTTACTAATAATTTATTATTTGGGTTAATTATAAGAACGATTTTCTATTTTATTTATTTAAATTTAATATTTATTTTATCTGAATTAGTTAATCTTTTTTCAATTAATTCTTTTATATTGATTATAATTAAAATATATATTTTAGTAAAAGTATTAGAATTTTATTTAATTAATTTTATTATTTTATTTAAAAATAAAACTATTTATTATGATAACTTAATTAAAATTAAATATATAAGTACTATTAAAATTAAATAACTTTTAGTATTAAAAAAGACATATTATTAATTGGTTATTTATGTAATTATAAAATTGATAATTGCTTATTTAATTTATTTTCTATGAAAACTTCTAATTAATTTTATAAGTTTGAAACTTTCTACTATACATACTTTACACATTTACTAGATTTATTTTTAAATTTGGAATATAATTTTTATATAAGTAATAAAGGAGAAAAAATGAGTAAGATAACGGATAATATATATGATATCAACGATATTTTTGTTGTAAAAATAAAAAATGATTATAAAGAAATTAATACAAATGATGGTTATATTCAAACTTTTAATCCTAATTTTTGTCAATTTGTTGAAAGGTTTTTATTAGATACAAGTGATGGATTAAAGTATGAAATGGAACTATATACGGAGTGTTTTACCGGTGAAACAGTTTCTTTAAGAGAAAATATAAATAAAAACATGAATATTCCTAATATGTTTGAATTTATGTATCCACTTCCTGAAAAATATTTAACAGAAGAAGAGATTAAAATTGGAAAAATAAGAACAGTTCGACTTTATCAAATTTTTCAACTTTTAAATTATGAAATGTTTAAAAGTATGGAAATTGAAGAAAAATCTAAAACTAAAAAAATAGGAGTTAAAAAATGAAAGAAATAATTGCTTTTTTAACAAAAATGAATAAAACTATTAGTACTATGGAGTCAGCAACAGGTGGTTATTTAGCATCTAGTATTACTAATATAGATGGTTCTAGTTTAGTATTTAAATTTGGAGCTGTTACCTATAGTAATGAATTTAAAATTAAAATGGGAGTAGCTAAAGATGTAATTGATGAATACTCTGTTTACAGTATAGAAACTAGTCATGAAATGAGTAAAAAAATAACTGAGTTTACTAATTCTGATTATGGAGTAGGGATAACAGGTAAAATTAATAGAGTTGATCCTTTTAATAACTTTGGTGATGATTCAACTATATTTTTAAGTGTTTATGATAAGAAAAAAGATATTTATTTAGATAGTACTATTAAAGCTATTAAAGAAACAAGACTTGAAAATAAAGAGTTAGTTCTAGAAGAATTTATTAAATTATTTAAAACTATAATAAAAGAAAGCTAATTGAACTTGTCAATAAAAAGTAGACACAAAAAAACTTTTATTTAAACCCTAGTTGAGTTCTATACTCAATTGGGGTTTTATAATTTA
>CADBSI010000004.1 GCA_902797275.1 uncultured Erysipelotrichaceae bacterium
AAATAAAATTTTAATCCACTTTCTGGAATATTACCACTTTCTCCTGTTTGAAGAAAGTCAATAAACATATCTGGATACTCTCTCCAATATGCTATATATTGACGTAAAATTGGTTTTAATGGTTCTAATCTTTCTTCTGATAAACCTATCTTTTTTCTATTGGAGGAAATATCTAATAAATGTTGTAAAGCCATATTATAATAAATCCTCCTCTGTTAATAAAGATTCCAAAAATTCTTCATCTGTTTCAGTATCATCTTCAACCATTTGTTTTAACTATAAGAAATCTTCATCATTTAAGAAAGATTGATCTTCATCAAAGAGCTCAGCCTCTAATGCTTCATCATCATCTGCCGCATCAGCATCTAACATAGCTTCTTTTTCTTTGTCTATTTGAATCTATTTAACTGCCTATTCTATTAAATTTCCAAGGTTCATTTCTTCTGTAATTAAAGTGCGGGTATATTTCTATAAGTCCTATAATGTTCTATCTACTTTATCTTGTGGGCCATCTGTATAATATCTTGGAATAAAACCATCTTTTTCACAAATAGCAACGATTTCTGAAATAGAGTCAACATATTCACCATTTTCTGCTTTATTCTATGAAGCGGTAAATTTACCAGACTTCATTAACATATCATACATTTTTACCATCTTTTGAGCACCTTCAACATCGCCCATATCAAGTAATTGATTAGACTTTAAAGAAGTTTTACAAACTAATTTTAAAGTATCTTCATGTCCTGCTCCTTGAATATCATATGACTACATCATATCATCATATAATTTTTCTAGCTATACCCATTCATCTGGTTTATAGGTTTTTCCCCATTTCATACGGAGATATAATTTATCTTCATCAGTTAAAGAATCAGTAATTGTAGTATCTTCTAACTCATTAGATTGATGATATACTTGATACTCTTCATTATTGTCATTAATAATAGGTTCTGTTAAAGGTTTATCAGGGATAATAAAATTTCCTTTTTCGATAACCTCAGCAATTTCAGAGGCACTATAGCCCTAACGTTTCATAGTCTCTTCAATCTAATGATTTGCTTGTTCTTGTAAAAATCCTGTATCTTTCCATCTAAAATCTTTCCATTGCTTTAATTTCATTTTAGAAAGGTATCTGCCAATAATGGTAGTACCTTTTACGGAAGATGGGTCTTTTGCGTAAGATGATAATAAAGAATTCCATTCTTTTGGAACATAAGGAACATCACATTCCTATAATATCCACATAAAAGTATTTGAATCCCAGTTATCAACATGCATTGTAATACAATCTTTACATTGATTTAGAAAGCCTTCAGGATATTTTTCTAAATTATTTGATTTATAGAAATTATCTACATTTTTTGTAACTTTACATTTTTCACAAAATCTTTTTTGCTTTTCAGGCATATCCTTGCCTCCTTTCATAGGTTAGTCAAAACAAGATGATATGACTGAATCTTTTTTACCCAAATTTAAAATTTTTGAATCAGAATATCTAAAATCTCTATAAGGTGCTAATCGCATTAATGAAAGATATCGTCCAAAAATTTTATCATATTTTTTATTATATTCATTCCATCTATCTTCAATATATGGAATGTCAAGTTCTTGTAAGTATTTTAAAAAAGTATTTGGATCATTATTATCTATATTAGATGATATACAAGTTTTACATAAGGAGCTAATTATATTATCTCGTCCTTTATAAAAATCTTCTATATTTTTTTCTTGTCCACACTATGGGCATATTTTTCTTTTAATACTATTATCCATTTTTGCCCAACCTCATTTTTTCTTATTACGGCAGCATTTACAGATAGAGTAGAATCCATCTTTGCTCGTCTTGTTCTTGCTAAAATAGCGATTATGAGCAAGTTTAATTTCACCGCATCTACTACATCTTTTATAAGTACCGGGCTCAACTTGAGTATAATACCAATTTAAATAATCATCTTCTGCCTAAGAAGCTATTAAATTTGGAATTTTTTTCCGCCATAGACTTGAAATATATTCAACGCTATGCTTTATTCCGAACTCCTATTGAAGAATTAATTGAATATCAATATTCTACATTCCATCAATTTTACATTCAACAATTCTTTGATATAAAGGATACTTTTTTAAAGCTTTATCGCAAACTTTTTCAAAATCATAAATAAGATACCACATATCATTTTCAAAATATCCCCAACTATCTTCTTTTAGTTTTGAATAGTTACATAAAATTGCTGAACAAACTGCTGGATCTAATAAAGAAAAACCTGATGAAATTAATTCTCCATCATCATTAATAGAGATTTGTTCATCAAGCGGTAAAGTGTTTTTTGAATGTGTTATTTTTGTTAATGTAATTGGTCGTCTATAAGCATTTTTTATTATATATTGGTCTTTTCTTAAATCTATTAATGTACTTTTTATAATATAAGCATCTCTACCACTAGCAGTTTTTGCTTTCTATTCCCAAATACTAATAGCTTCTTTTAGCTATTTTAATGGCTAAATTTCTTCAATATCTTTTTTCGTAATTGTTACTTTTGGCTAAAATATAATATTTTTATTTTCTGTAATTAAATTATAAATTCCATCTTCACCATTTTCAAATTGGGAGATTAATCCTTCAAAGGAGGTTTCTCGTTTATTTACTGTCATCATACGATTATCTGTCAGTATTTTTCGTTCTTTGCGCTCTTGTTTTTCCATACAAAGAATTAAATAATCAGCTAAAATTTCTAAATATTTTTCTCCTGGGTCAGGATTTTCTTCTAATATTTTTTTAACTAATTCATTTCTTTCTTCTGGTGTTTCAAGAGTATAGTCTAGTTTAATCAAACTATCAACCTCCATTTCACATATATATATTCTAACAAAAAAATTTTTCTTTGTCAAGATTTTATAAAAATATAGTTGATTAAATTGAAAAAATTTGTTATAATTTTATTAGAAAAAAATGGTGGTGAAAATAATATGAGCGAAATTTTTCAAGCTTATGAAGCATGGCATATACATTGTATAAAAGAAAAAATTGAAGATCCTTGGGAATTAATTGATAAAATTAATAATGAATTTACTGAATATAAAGATTTAGTTAATCAATATAATAAATGGATTGGAACAGAAATAACAATTAAAGAACCAGTTCCAGAGCAAGTTAAAAGACTAACTGATGCTAAAATTTATAGAGATAATTATTTAGTAATGAGAGAGCTTTGGGTTGGTAATTATATTTTAGAAAATTTTGGATATAATACATTATCCATTTTTGCCCAACAGCATAAAACCGCACAAATTTATGATAGAGAATTTTGGAAATGGTTTAGCACAATTCGTCCATGCGATGGACTGCATGGTCAATGTTCTATTTTTTGCCAGCATTTTAGCAATTGTAATTTTAATTATTAAAGGAGATAAATATTTTGGAACTTTTAAAAGAAAATACAACGCGCAAGGTAGATAGTCTCGGTAGAGTAAGTATTCCAAAAGGTATGCGCGATAGACTTGAAATTAATACTAATGATGAAGTTGAATTTTATTTATTGAATAATGATGATGGAGAACAATTTGTTTGTTTAACTAATCATAAACCTGGGGCAAATAAATATGAGAATGCGGCAAAAGTTTTAAGTGAATTAGGTTTAGATATTCCAGAAGAGTTAGAAAAGAGGTTATGATTTACACCAGTTATTTTGCTAATTGGCGGAATTTTCCAGAAGGAAGTTATGCTGTAGGAATTGCGCGACTTGCGCCTGAATGGTGGCGAGGACCTAATTTAATTATGCTAGCTCCGAGTGAAAATTTGTTGCGGCAATTTAAAAATAAAGAAATTGATGAATTTATTTTTAAATAGAAATATTTGCGCGAATTAGAAGAAAGAAATTTAAGAGCAGAAGATATAAAGATAGTTTTGAATAGTATTCACAGAGATATTATTTTATGTTGCTATGAGACACCGGAAGAGTTTTGCCATCGGCATATTTTAGCAGAATGGCTTGGCGGAGTGAAAGAATTATCGTGATTCCGAATTAAAATTACTTTTGGAAAGATTTTTGGTCATATATATATAATATTAAGATTCTCATCTTTTTGTTCACGAAAGACACCCCCGGGGTTTAATATATTTAAATCATTAGAAATTTTATTTCAGTAAACGTCTACTAAGTCTATAGTCTACAAATTCACTAAACGTCAAACATTGATAATTTCCACCCTCCCTAACAAGCCCCGTACGCTAACAACCGCAGCGGACGGGGTTTTAGTATAATACATACGCCGGGAAAAAATTACAAAAATGTTACAAAAAAGTAACAAATAATAACACTCCCAAAAGTTACATTTTAGTAACAAAGCACTTTAGCACAGTAAAGGGCTAACACTTTAATTCGCTAAAGCAGTAAGTCGCTAACACTTTAATTCGCTAAAGGGCTGACGCACTAAAGTATTGATGCTTTAACGAACTAAAGAAGTTGACTAAATAGTGTGTTTTACCGAAAGTCCCGCGATCGGTCCGAAAAATCCACTTTAGCACGTTAAAGTAATAAATTTTAGCACTTTAGCACAGTGAAGTGTTAACGTTTTAATTCCCTAAAGTGCTAACGCTTTAGCACAGTAAAGGGCTAATACTTTAACGCACTAAAGTAATGAAGTGTATTAAATTACTCTTTTTTCTTTTTTTAAAAAACTTTAGCACAGTAAAGAAGTAAACTCTTGTTAAAAAATTAACAAACTTTTTTTAAAAATTTTTAATAAAAATATATTTATAAAAAATTAATACATTATAATAAAAATTTTAAATCTTTAAATTATCTCTGCGAAAAATTATTAAAAAAATATTTTTTTAAATTTGTGCTTGACAAAATCTCCGTCATCGTTTAGAATTAGATGAAGAAGTATATCCATAAAAAAGTTTTAGCGATTTAGTGCTTTAACGAATTAAAGGACTAAATCCTAAAACTTTAATACATTAAATCATTAAAGATTGTTAAAATTTTCATACTTTAATACACTAAATTGTTAGAAGATTATTAGTTATTTAACTAACATACTTTAGCGCATTGAAGTATTAAAGTATGTTAGTTATTTAATTAACATACTTCAATACACTAAATTGTTAAAAGTTTTGTCAATTAAATAACTAACATACTTTAGTATTTAAAATTACTTAATAGTTACAATTCCGTTACAAACGGTAACGGCCGGTGACACTTTAGTTCGCTAAATCGCTAATTTTTTAGTGCATTAACACTTTAGCACATTAAAGCATTAAATTCCTACAACAGAGATAGGACTTTAACACATTAAAGTATTAATACTTTAATACACTAAATTATTAAAAGATTGTTAGTTATTTAACTAACACACTTTAATACATTAAATTGTTAAAAGATTGTTAAAAATTTAACGTATAATTGTATTATAAAAAAATTATACATAATTGTTAAAAAATAAATTTGCACAAAAAAAAGGATCTTTTTTTGTGCACTTTTTTTACAAAAAATTAAAAAAAACGCTTGACAGAATCTCCGTCATCGTCTAAAATTTAGTGGGGAAGTATGCTCAGCAAAAATCTTTAGCGATTTAATGCTTTAACGAATTAAAGAACTAAATCCTAAAACTTTAATACATTAAATCATTAACACTTTAATGTGTTAAAGCACTAAATAGTTACAATCCCGTTACAAGCGGTAACGATCGGTTTCACTTCACTACGCTAAAGCGCTAAATAATTAACGATTTGATTCGCTAAAGTGCTAATGTATTAAATTCCTATAATGGAAGTAGGAATTTAATACGCTAAAGTATTAAAGATTACTATTTGTATACTTTAATACGGTAGACTATGAAAGATTACTATTTGTATACTTTAGTGCGGTAAAGCATTGAAGTTTGTTAATTAAATAACTAACACACTTTAATACACTAAAGAGTGTTAAACAATTGACAAACTTTAGTACGGTAAAGTATTAAAAGATTGTTAATTAAATAACTAACACACTTCAGTACACTAAATTGTTAGAAGATTGTTAATTAAATAACTAACATACTTTAATACAGTAAATTGTTAGAAGATTGTTAAAAAATAAACTTTTAGACAATTTATAAAAAATGTCTAAATAAAACAATAACAGATGTATAGTTAAATCTATCTAACCAAGATTGTTAAAAAATAAACTTTTAGACAATTTATAATAAAGTGTCTAAACAAAAAACAATAAATGTTTAGTTAGACTCATTTAATCGAGATTGTTAAAAAATAAACTTTTAGACACTTTATAGCAAAGTGTCTAAAAAACGTTAGTTAAATCTATCTAACTGGAGATCGTTAAAAAATAAACTTTTAGACATTTTGCTATAAAGTGTCTAAATAAAAATTGATTTTTGACAAAATGAATAAATATTTGTTGATATTCATTTCCAGAAAAAGGGAAAAAATGATATTATACTATATAAAAAACGCGCAAAAGCAGGCAACTACAAAAATTTTTTTGCTATTTTTAACATACAAAAAGATCAAGTTTTGCCCGAAAAAGTGCTTTTTCAAAACTTTTTAAGGGCAAAAAAGCAAAGTGTACAAAAACAGGCTAAAAAAAATCTTGTTTTTTGTGCATTTTGACACTTGCAAAAACCCCTTGCCTCGGCTATACTGGGCTTGCCCGATGAGGGAGGCTGGCAAATCAGTCAACCGGATTCGTTCCGGCCCGGGCAGTCGGGCGGCACTTTGAAAACTGAATAACGCGCAAAAGTGTGGGTAAGCGGCCTAAAATGTAGCACGTAGACTTGTCCGTGGCAGATGTACAATACGGCACACAAGCGGCACTAATGCGGTGAAGCAAAACCTTTTTTGAAGTCTTTGACAATCTTAAACAAATTATTACAAAAAAGGAGATAATAAAAAATGATGTATTTTGTTACTACCAATCGGAAAAATGTTAGCACACGGCATGAAATCAGCGAGGTCAAATATTGGGGTCTCAATGGCCGCCCAATTTTGGGACTTTTCGCAAAAAAACGCATTTTAACGAACGCAATCTAATCTTTTCTTATGCTTGTCAAAGGCTTCAAAAAGGGCTTTGCCCTGAATATTAAAAAAAAAAAAAAAAAAAAGAAAAGAGGATTTTTAAAATGTTCAATGATAATGTGTGCCTGTGGTATGACGAATCCCGTGAAGAGCATGATAGATACATATTTGAGTGCAATGCAATTGAAGCCCTTGCCAAATATTGCAAGCTTGGCCTTGCTATTGAAGATTATGACCTAACCGATGAACAGTTTGATAAGCTTCCCGATGAAGTATTCCCTGAAGATGGCGAGCTGCGTTATATGAACTGTGATGAACTGGAAAGTCTTATCAATAAAGTTGATAAGTGCAATGATATTCTTGAAAATATCCTCGCAGAAGTTAGTAATCACTAATAAAAAAATATTCAAAATAAAAGGAGTATTGAAAATGAAAAGCTTTGATTTTGGCGGAATTACGTTCATTGTGTGCGCAAATCACTTTTATGGTTACACCAGCTTGGCAGAGCATGTGGCTTATGAAGAAACCGAATATGGCACGGCTATCTATGCTACCACTTGGGCAAGAGAAGATTGTTGTCCATGGGAAATCGAATATTCCAAGGACTGAGATTAAAACTCTCAGTCCTTTCTAAAAAAACATATCAAAAAGGAGATATTGAAAATGATTTACAACTACTATGAAGTCTATGAATCCCAGTGGGAAGCCATGCTGGAATATGAAGCCAAGTGCTATATGGATGCCGATTATGAAGAAAGTTGCGGACACTTGTGGGACTAATTAAGCCCCACAAGTGACATATTGAAAAAAGGAGATAACAAAAATGAAAAAGTTTGTTTATCAGATTGCCAATAATGAATTCACTGATTCCGTTGCTTTTGGTGAAGCATGGAAAGAGGCCAAACATATGGCAAAAATGCTCCATATGCCGATTTACCGCCTTGTAATTAATGGCGAAAAAGTAAAGCAGGAAGTTTACTACAAGAGTGGCTGTTTTAACTCTATTCAGTTTGCCACAGCTAATAATATCGAAATTTTCTAAGGGATTAAATATCCCTTAGAAAATTTTTTAAACTGATTTCTAAAAGGGACTGTTACAAACCATATGAATTTTTTTTACTTTTAAAGTTGAAAACTATTTTCTTATATTAATAATATTTTTAAATTAAAATTTAGAAAGGGACTGTTAATATATGATTAATATTCGTTCTATTCTCAAACTTAAAGATAATGAAGGTTTGACTTTGAAATCGGGAAAGCCCACTGTATATAAAACTGGCTGGCAAGTGGCTACCGATGGAATAGCTACCATATCGCCAAGAGAAGCAATGAAAGCTGTTAAAGCTTATAACGGTAATTGCGGGATATGGTTTTCTGATTCAATTTACTATATTGACCACTCTAAGCGCGTAAATACAAAAAAAGAAGCTCTTGCCATTGGGCGCGCAAATAATCAAATTTCAATTTTACGTTGGCGTGATATGAGTTTGGTTTATTGTTAAAGCAATAAACCAAACTCATATATATATTTTTTTTAAATCAATTATATAAAAAAGAATTATTATATTTTTTCTTTTTAATTTAATTTTTAAAATCAATTTCAATTTAAAAAAATTTTTTAAATTGAAATAATAAAATATTAAATTAAAAAGAAAAAATATAATATTAAAAAAAATATTATTTTAATTTAATAAATGAATCCATAATAATAATAATAATAATAATAATAAAAAGTATTTTTCTATATTGTTTTTTTTAAATCAATTTTATAATATGTTAATTTAATAAATGAATAATAAATAAAAACATATTTTTATATCTTATATTTATATTTTCCAATTGATTTTTGTAATATATGCCTATTATTTTTTTTGAAAGTTTAATTTATATAATGATAAAAGTATTTTTTTAAAGTGACATTTTGAATAATGTATCTGAAAAAATGTAATTTAGAATGATTTTAAGATCAATTAAATAAATATATATACTTTAATAATATTATATATTTTTAGATTGAAATATACAATATATCATTATGTTTTTATATAAATATTTTATTTTATAAAATAAAATTATTATATCATAATTGAATTGAAATTTTATCGGGGTCCTTTAATAAGACACCGGCGGATGGGAAAAATTTTTATTTTTTTTGGAAAAAAGACTTGACAAATAAAACTCGAATATATTGAATCAAACCGATATTGTAAATAATGAAATAAGGAAAGTACTTTACCCCTATATCAGAGCCTGGATTAATCAACCTTTGATTACGCTGGTATAAGCTTCAAAATTCGAGTCTGAATTTGATTTTATTTTTTTTCATTTTAAAAAATAAAAAGATATTTTTTTAAAATCATAGTTGACAAAAAGTATGTTGGTATGGTATAATGGGACTGGTGCCTTGCGGCAAACTACTTCAAATTTTTGAACTATTTTCGCGCGATTGTTAAAAAATTAATTTTTATTTTTTTTAAAAAAACACTTGACATTTACCCGGACTTGTGCTATTATAATATCAGAAAGAGGAAATAAAAAAAAAGAAATGGAGAAAATTAAAATGATGACTTGTGAAATTGAAACTCTGTACGATGATTATTGCTACGAGTGTGAACAGGATGGAATCAATCCGAAATCTCTTGAACAGTGGTGGAAAGAGCTGATTTAAATCAGCTCTTTTTTATTTTAATTACACCGCCAGTCCCGAGATCCTGCCGAAAAATTATAGCACAGTCGCCGCAGAAAGTCAAGAGAAAATTCAATAAAATTTTAAACAAAAAAACTAAATCCTGAAACTCTATTTTTGTATAATTTGCCAATAGACAAATACAGCCCCATCTGTTATTATAATACCAGAAAGAGAAAAGAAAACAAAAGAAAACAAAAAAAAAGAAAGAGGTAAAAAAAATGAAGGTTTACATTGTGTATCGTGAAGGTTACGACAAAGACTATGATGAGAGCTTTGTGGAATTCAAGGTATTTGCTAATAAGGCTGATGCGGATGCCTACCGCGAAGGTCGCAAGACTAAAGATGGTAAATTCTGGGACAAACTGGAAGAGAAGGTGGTGGAGTAATCCACCACTTTTTTTGTGCGGCGAGATTGTTAAAAATTTAACAAAAGAGGCCGACCTTCCCCTCCTCTCCTCGGTGGGTAGCCCTTCCTCTCTACGACTATACTATACCA
>CADBSI010000005.1 GCA_902797275.1 uncultured Erysipelotrichaceae bacterium
TAAGAAAAACACCTCCTTTCGGAAGTGTATTCTAACATATTTTTAAAAGTCTTTTTTTATAATGTCTACTCTAAAGGGTGCATTTCATAAGTTATTCTTTTTAATTTGTTAAATATTTATAGAAGTTAGTTTTAATTATTAATTTACTAATGTTTTTTCTATTAGCAACTATATTATTTATTTTATTTATATAATCATTACTTACTTCTTTACTAAATTTATTAGTAGTTGCTAAATAAGTTCCCTCATCACTTACAAAACTTCGGTTATTGAAAAATGCAAGTCCTATGGAATCACTAAAAATATCTTTACCCATGAATAATCTTGAATCATAATCAAGACCAAACAAATTATAAACGGTTGGTATTACATCAATTGACATACAAACTTTTTCAATTTCTTCATGACTTATTTGATTATTCCAAATAATTAAGTTATTGCTGTTTACTTCAACTACCAAGTCCCTATTATAGGAAGATAATTCATTTATTTCATCTACTTCTAAACCATATGGATAGTGATCAGCTAATAAAACAATTACAGTATCATCTAAAATATTATTTTTTTCTAACTCAGTTATTAATAATTCTAAAGCTCTATCTAATTCTATTTGGGTTGCTAAATAAGCTTTTACTTTCTCACTATATGGTAAATTTTCAACTAATTTTTTATTCTTTCTAGCCATTTGATTACCACCAAAGTTATATTCAAAATGTCCGGAAACAGTCATATAATAAGCTAAAAATGGTTTATTACTATTTAGATAATCAGAAGTTGTTGATCTAATCATTTCAACATCACTATTAGGCCATAAATTACAATTCATTCTTTTTTCAAGACCATTAAAACAAGCTAAATAATTATTAAACCCCATTGATTTTAAATATTTGTTTCTATCTTGAAATGTTGCATAGTGATTATGATAAGCATAAGTATTATAACCATTGTTTTTAAAAATAGTACTAAGTCCATAAGGAAAATTATTATTACCAGATTTCCAAATTGGTAAAAAAGAAGTATCAGCATAAAGTCCCGTTAAAGATTGAAATTCTCCTCCAATTGTACTTAAATTATTAGATGAATAATAATTATTAAAATGAAAACCTGAATTAACTAATTTATATAAAGTCGGAGTTAAGTTTTCATCAACTGCTATTTCACTAAAACTCTCAGCTGTTATATAAATTAAATTCTTATCTTTAAATAACCCTGTATATTTATTCTTCCTTGTTTTCTCTTCATTTTTTAAATAACTTGCTATTTCTTTAATATTAGAATTACTACTATTAATAAGTTTTTCTAAATTTAAATCTAATTCATTATAACCATATTCGATTATTTCTTCTTTTTCTTCTTCATTATTATTATCATTATTATCAATTATAATAATATTTTCTTTAAAACCTCTTATAGTTCTATCAAGATCAATTAAAGTTGCATTTAAAACACCTAGTTTTTCTATATTTAAAGTATTATCATTGATATTATAATATAAATCATAAATAGAATATTTAATATCTTTATAAGTATTTATATTAATATTAAATATAATTATACTTATTATAAATATGGGTAGTGTAACATAAAAAAATTTATTAGTTAATCTTTTAAAATCGAGTTTTTTTCTAAATATAATTAATAAAATAAATGGTAAAAACAAAAGAATTATGCCATAGATATTTTTTAATATTTCTTTTAAACCCATACTAATAAACTGCAATCCTTGATTTGATAGTTTTAAAGTGGCTAAAGAAAATTGAGTATTAAAAATAGCATTAAAGGTATAATAGATACTATACCAAAAACAAAGAATAAAAAAGATTATAAATGTAAGTATTTTATTAGTTTTTTCTTTAAATAAACTAGTAATAATAGTTAATATAATACTAATTGGTATCATAAATAATATAATATTTAAAATAGAATTAATATTAATACTAGAAAATGATAGTATTATAAATATTAATTCCATAAAAATTAAACTTAAATAATTAAATATATAAGTAAATATTTTTTTCATAAGTCTCCCATTCTATTCATTTACTTGGGTAGCTGTAACCTTAATTATTAAAATAATACTTTTAGAATCAGGATTTTCTTCTTTATATTGATAAGCTTTATAGCCCCATTTAGTATCAAGCTCATCGTCCCCTGATTCAAAAGGCCAAGTAAAATTAAATTTTATGTTGTCTTTTCCTCCTTTGGCTTCCATACTCCCATTTTCAATTTCTATATTTAATTTAAAAGGATACTTGATTTTAATTAATTCTTCAATTTCAGCTGATGTCATGGTATCAGTTGTATAAGTTTCACCTAAAATAGATGCTGAAACAATTTCATAAGCAAGATTTGCTCTTAAATCACTATCATTTTCAGCTGTTATAACTTGCTCTGTATCTGGCATACCAGGATAAACTGATTCAATATCAAAAGATAGAGTTTCTTCAATATTATTATCTCCAACAATAAAATTAACTTTCCAAGATCTAACATAAGCACTTATATTATTTGATACCTTAGTTGCATAAATAAACCAAGCAAAAGTATTACAAGATAATAATATAGCAAGCATTAAAAGAGTTCTTAATTTAACTTTTTTAAGTAATCGTTTTATTATTTCTAAAAAAGTAACTTTATTATTCATAAATCACCCTTTATTAATTTTTTTAAGAACTGGTTCTTCCATAACATCTATTTTATTTTTCTTATCTTCATTAATTTCTTTTTTTATTACTTTAGGTTCTTCATTTATTGTTTTCTCATTAGTTTTTTCAATTTTATCATTAGTTTTTTCAATTATCTTTTCTTTCTTTTTTAATTTTTCTTCTTTTAAAGACATTTTTTCTTTTTTAATATCTACTATTTCAAAGAATAGTAAAACTACGAACGGAACAAAGATAATAAAATAAAATCCATATGAATTATTTACAACATGACTAATTATACTTAAAATATTGCTTTTAGATATTACAATGGCAAGTATTTGCCTATCTTCTATTTCAGGATCGGCTATATCATTGTTAATACCTTTGGTTTGAAAAATATATTTACCGTTTTTATAATTTTTTTTAATAACTTGGTGGGTTACAATTTTATCTTTTAAAGTAGATTTTTCTCCCATGTAAACAACATCATCACCTACTTTAATAGTACTTGGATCAACTTTTTTAGCAATTAGCATATCATATATTTCATATTTTGGTTTCATACTTTCACTGACAACTGTATACATACTAATACCACCTAAGGTAACTTTATTATTAGATATTCTTTGAATAAATATTATACAGATAACAAAAATTATAACAATTGATGTTATTCCTTTTAATACTAAGGATGCTCCTTTTAAAAACTTATTATTTTTTATTTTTTCTATAAATTTCATTTTCATCACCTAAAACTTAATACTTTTTAAAGTATTTAAATATTCATCCATATTATCTTTGAATATTTTATAAATTTCCTTATCATTTACAACGGTTTTATATTTTATAACACTGTATTGTTTAGATACAATATCTTTTAATTCATCCTCATTTAAACTTCCCCCACTTATGTCCATGATTTTAGATACCATATTAGAAACTAACTTCTCGGTTATTTCTTTTTTATCAAAAGTAGATTCTTCATTATTTAAAGTATCAATTACTAAATAATTAAGTAAGAAAGACTCATCCATATATTTTTTTAAGGTATCTGTATCATAATAATCTTTACTTTCATGTGTTTTTTTAACATCATCTTCCATGTTTTCTTGCATATAATTCCAAAGTTTAACGGCATATTGGAAATTAACATTTTTTAAAATAACATTGGTCTTTTTAATAGGTGACGTTACAAGAGCAATATGAAGTTTATTAATATCTTGATATACCTGGGCTTGGGTTAGATCAGATATTTGAAGTTCTAATTTTTCTATTCTTTTAAAAACATCTAGTCCTTCGTCATTTTTATTTTCTTTTTTTTCTTCTTTTTTACTATCTAACATAACTTGTAAATTAATATGTTCTGATCCTAATTTAGATGAGGCTTGATAATCAAAAGTTTTATTGTCTTTTAAACTACTACTTGCAACTAAATTTCTTTTTTTTCTGGTAATATAGAACTTCATATTTTGAATTAAACTATAAATAAATCTATTTTCATAAGTATTATAACTTTCTTCTTTATTTATATTTAATATTTTAGAAGGTCTAACATCTCCCGTTTTTGGATCAAAGTCTTGAATAAGGTTCGTGTTTTTTGATAAATGTTTAATACTTTCAACCGTAATTCTTCTTGCAAGTTCTATTTTTACAACATCTTCTTCATTGACAATAAATCGATTAGGATTTCTTAAGATATTATCAATGTAGTGAATTGTATCTTCCATAATATCAAGCCATTCATAATTACATTCTACTTTGTTATAATTAGATGTTATATGAAGAGTTGAGTTTACTTTATTTTTAAAATTTTCTTTTTTCTTATCACTAGTTTTATTATATAAATCAAATAATTCTAAATCGTCCATTATACCACCTATGTTAATTTTTTAAGTCTTAATAAGTATTCTTCACATTCTTTCATCTTGCCTTTACCAAATAGTTTGTCTAAAAATTCGATATACCCATCTATTTCATCTCTTATATAAGATATATTTAATTGTTCAAATTTTCTTAATACTTTTCTAGCTAAGAAATAATCAACTCCTGATACTTCATCCCCTCCACAGGCAACATAAATAGGAACGAATTTTTTCATATGCATAACAATACGGTTACCAAAAGCAATACGGAAATGTTTAATAACATAATTATCCATTTCTTCAATTTTATTTAAAGTATCTTCACTCATTTGATTATTTTGAATTCCTTCTTGAAACAATTTATCAAGGTATGAATAGTTAATATCCTGAGCCTCGGTATCAATTGGTTCGAATACTTGTCCTTTATCATTTATATCAATTGGCATAGCTCTATCGTATACTTTATCAGTTACCATGAAAGTTGAGTCATCGTTATTGATAGTTCCAATATACCAACAGTTAGGTGGTATTTTTAATTTACCTTCTTTAATTCTTTTAGGATCGGTTTTCCAAGAAGATGAAACAAGTTCAACAATCCATTCATCTTTGTTTGGCATTTCAAGAATTGATAACATTTCAGCAAAATAATATTCAACACGAGAAATATTCATTTCATCCAAAATAATCGTATAAATATCATCAGTATATCCAGCAAGATATAATTCTTTTAATACTTCGGTTTCATTAAATTTTTTAGTAAACTCATTAAAATAACCAAAAAGTTCGGTTCTATCTCTCCATGATGGTTGAACTGAGGCAACACAAGAATCATGTTTTAAAAATTTTCCCCAAGCATAAGCAAGAGAGGTTTTACCTGTACCTGATATACCTTGTAAAATAACTAATCTAGTAGAAGCAAGAGCTGATATAAATATTCTTATCATCTCCGTTGTATAATAAAGTTTTAATTTACTAGCTGCAAAGTTTCTAAATAATTCAACTAATTCTTCCAAAGTAAAACTATTATTATAATTTTTAATTTTATAATTCTTGTATTCTTCATCAATTGCAGTTAACTTAGCAAATCTTGAGTCCGCAACATCTACTTTTTCTTCTTCTTCTCCTACTTCTTCTGTTGCTTCTTCCCCAGGTTTAAGTCCAAGCTGTGATACTTTCATGGCTAAAATATCTTGTTTTTCTTTCATTAAATTATTAACTTCTTTATTTAAATCAGCAACTTCTTCTAAAAGAGATTCTTGTTCAACTAAAGTTTTTCTAAAACGTAAATACTTACGAATTAAAAAGTAAACCAAGAAAATAATTCCTCCTAATATTAAAACTATTAATAAAATAGCAAGACAAACAAATACCCACTCAGCACCACTAAAATCATCTTTATAAAAGTTTAAAATTTTAATATAATCACCAACATTAAACATCTTTAAAATACCATTAAAAATAGCTTTAAACACATCAATAATGGGTTGAAAAAATTGTAATAAAAACTCATATACAAATCTAAAAAATGTATCCATCACATACTCCTTAAATAAATATTCATATTAAATGAACTATAATAATTATATAAATCTTCTTTCTTAGTAATTAGAAAAGAAAATATTTCTAAACTCTTACTTGTAATATTAGTAAATTCATATTTTTTCTTAAAAGTAATTGCAAAATGATAACCTAACTTAATCATTTCATCTATTTTATCTTTATATTCTAAATAATATTCATAATCTAAATTAATAACTATTTTTTCTTTAATAATATCATTATCTATTAAATTAAAAAATCTTTTAATCTTATCTTCTTTTAAAAATAAAGTCATAGGAAAATCAAGAATATATTTATTTTTATAATTATAATTAATAACTTCATTTAAAATTTTTATATCTACTAGATTATATAAAACAAATAACTTTTGTTCGTTTATTAAACTTGATTCATATACTCTATTAATTGCATAGGTACTATAAATACTTGGAAATTTGATATTATAAGTTAAATTAGTTAAATATAATTTATTAGCTAGTTTTAAATAATTAACTTGAAATTTATCAGTTTTAATTTCTTTTAAAACTTTTATTTTATTAGACTTAGTATCTATTATAAGTCTTTTTAATTCTTTTGTATCTAAATTAGTATTATAAGTTTTAAAATATATTTTTTCTATATTAGTAAGTATTTCCTTGATATCCAAGTCATCTAGAATATCATCTAATAATAAAATATTATAACTTAAAGAAACTAAATTAGTTAAGTTTTCTTTTAATTTAAATTCTTCTAGAATAGGACTTAAATTAGTTCTAATTTCTTTTTTAATACCATTTTTATCTAAATCATAGTAGTTATAATATCTAATTTCTAAGTATTTATCTATAATAAGTGAGATATCTTTTACTCTTAATTTGGGTAAAACTAATTTAAAGTATTTAGTTAAACTTTTCTTGGTATAATCTAAATATTTTTCTATAATATTACTATTCATACTACATCTCCTAACTAGTAAATTCTATAATTGAAGTTTGATTAATAATTGGATAGGTATAATCTTTTTTAGTATCATTTTTATAGAATTTAACAACTTCACTGCTAATAGCATCTACTTTAAAAGTAATACTATTTACATATTGATTATTATTAATTGTTGTATAAGTTTCATTTGTCTTTTTTAAATAGGCGGGACTTGTCATATCAAGAGATACTATGTTAGGATCAAATGATAAAGTTATAAGAGCCGATTTACAATTACTCTTGTTTTCTTCACTTAAACCTAAGTATTCCTCTATATTTAATTTATCACCTACATTGTAAGATAAGAAAGGAGCCTCAACTAAATAATAATCAAGAGTATTAGTTATATTAAAACTTAAATATGGACTATTAATCGAATCATCAATTGCATATGATATCCCACTATAGCCAACATTTAATATAAATCTTGCACTTATTTCTTTTTTATAAGGACTTTTGGAAGTTGCTTTTATTTCTATAAAAGCACTATCTCCTTCTCTCAAAGTTCCAATAGGAGAAATTACAGCTTGAAAAGAATCATGATTATTTGTACTTAAAACAATTCCACTTGTTTTAGAAATAGAACAATTAACATTACTAGAACAAGAATAAGTTAAATCATAGTCAATATCATATGGACAAGTTTCATAATTATTTAAATAACTATTTAAATCCACTAAAATAGAATACTCACTAACAGCTGACCAGTTTTCTATTTGATAAATTGGTCTATTTCTATCTAATTTATCACTATTGAAATAAAACTTTTTCGTTAATAAGTAACGCTCATTAATAGCATTATAAATATATCTACTATAAGTAATTCCAACTAATAATAAACCAAGTAAGATAGGTGTTATTATTAAAATTATTTTTTTCTTATTTTTTAGTTTTTTCATTCTTAGTTTTCCTAACTTCCATAATAAATAAGTATAATTCTAAGATAAATAAAATTAAAATAGGTAAAATAATAAGAAACAAATATCCCATTTTAGATGTTAATAAAGCAATTACCCCTCCTATTAAAGGATAAACTTTAACAGTTTTACTAGTTCCTATAACATAGTTATCTAAAATATAATGACTTTCACTTCCAACAATAAAGGTTTTAGGATTTTCTATAATAGATGCTACTTTGTCATTTTTAATAGAAACATTTGCTTTATAAGTATCATAGTATAAAATAGTATCTCCAGCTTTGATATTTTTAATGTTTTTTGATACTATTAATAAACTATTTTTATCATAGCCTACTAAATCTGTTTTTCTTGGAATTAATAAAGTATTATTTCCAAGAACCGTTACATCATAGTCATTATAATTAATTAATAAAAGAGTAATTGGAATTGTTATTATTACATAAAATACAATTAAAATGTTAACTATTATTCTTTTCATACACCTCGAGTTTTACCTCGAATTCACCTCTCTTTACTATTACCATATTAAGTATAGCAAAAATTATATTTAAAGTAAACCATTTATTTACACAAAAAAATTGCTATTTCTAGCAATTAATTTTAATATTTTAAATTTTATGGAGCAGGTTGAGTTGTTGTGAATTGTAAATCATAATTAATGTTTCCACCAGAAGCAGAGTTTTCACAGTCAACATCTTGTCCTTCTACCCACATGTAAATTCTAACTTTTGTAACTCCTGCTGTTATACCAAAGATCTGAGTATAGTTTGCATTAGCAGCAGTTGTTAAATAATTTGAAGTTACTGCTTTAAATTGAGTTGCATGTTTAGTAGCATTTGCTTCTCCTACTTTAACAGTATCAACAGGAACATCAGCCATAATTCCATCATAATTTACTCTCTCAGCATTTGGTCCTTCGGTAATAGTTAGTCCATATGTATCACGAGCATGAGCAATTGCATTAGTTTTATGAACATCATAGTTTGGTTCCCATAAATATACAGGAGATGCAGCAGCACCAGTTGTTCCTAATTTTTGAATATTTGCAACAGTATCATCGGCAGTTGTATTTCCTAAAACAACATAAGCAACACGGCTAGCATTTTTAATTCCTTTGTCATCTTCATCAGCTGTTGTAACTTTTGAATTAGGTGTCATATAAAAGTTTGAAGTTGTATCTGATTTAATAAATAAATCAAAAGCAATAAATTTTCCAGTTGTACCATTTGCTTCTACTGATTTATTAGCACTTAAATACCAATCTCCGGCATCATTTGCAGCAACTTGTCCATAGAACATATCCATTTTACCATCATCTGTAACAGTTAATGCACTTGATACAGGCTCTAATGATTGTGGTAATTGGTTTACAGCAGCAGCATAAGTATTAGATGCACTTGTAATATCAGTTGTTTGAATAATTGATTTCCAATTAGTTCCATCAGTTGAAACTTGAATACCATTTTGAGCAGCTATATTAACTGTAATTGTATTAACTGCAACAGTTTCATTTGATGTAAACCATGCATAAGTTGAAGTTGTTAATATTACTCCGGTAAAACATAGTAGTAATAAAAGTAATAACAACCTTCTTGATTTTCTGTGATTACTTTTTGAAGTAGTAACTACTTCTTTTTGATTTTCATTCATATTTTCACTCCTATTTTTCTTATCTTCAAATTTATAATAGCATAAAAAAAAATTACTTTCAATAGTTGAAATCGTTTTTCTTTTCTTTACAAAAAAAGTTTACACAAACGTGTAAACTTAAAAACTAATCAATTAATATTTGTTTTTTATGAGTTTCAACTTTTTCAGGAATAATTAAATGTAATGTTCCATTTTTAAAGTCAGCTTTAATGTTATCTTCATCAATATCTCCAAAATAGAAAGATCTTTCAAGTTTTCTATATTTTCTTTCATGACGAAGATATTTTTTGTTTTCATCATGGCATTCTTTACTTTCAGCCTTAATTGTAATTGTTCCTTTATGACATTCAATATGAATATCTTCTTTATTAAATCCTGGAATATCAACATCTACATGATATTTATTATCTTTTTGATAAACATCAGCATTCATTCCCATTCCTTTCAATTCCTTCTCATCAAATAAATCATCTAACATAAATCTTGCTGGTAACATAATATCACTCTCCTTTTTTAAATTAAATTACCATATATATTATTAACAATTATATCTATTTTATTACTTAGCCATAATCTCACAGATTAAAGAAGTTAACTCAGTTGGATTTTCAACAGATAATCCTTCAATTAATCTTGCTTGGTTATATAAAATCTTGGTATATTTTTCAAGTTCCTCTGAATTAGAAGCATATAACTCTTTTAATTTATCGGCTATTTTACTATTTTCATTTATTTCAAGTATTTTATTTGCTTTAACACTTTCACCATTTGGCATAGCATTTAAAACTTTTTCCATTTCAAGAGATACATCACCTTCACTAGTTAGGCAAACAGCATGATCTTTCAATTTATTCGTAAAACGAACATTTTTAACTTGATTATTTAAGATACTTGTCATTTTATCTAACATACTCTTATTATCTTCATTTACTTTTTTAAGATTTTCTTTTTCCTCTTCAGTTGATAAATCAAATTCACTTGATAAAACATTCATGAACTTTTTATCTTTATAAGTACCTAATACTTTTATAACAAATTCATCTAAGTAGTTAGTTAAGAATAAAACATTTTTATTACTATTAAGAGCATTTATAACATTTGGTAACATTTTAATCTTATCAATTGTTTCTCCACTTGCATAGTAAATTGTATCATCACTCATATCTTCTAAGTACTCATCAAGCGTAATTAGTTTTTCTTTTCTTGAAGAATAGAAAAGTAATAAATCTTGTAAAACTTCTTTATTCATACCATAACTTGAATAAATACCATATTTTAACTGTTCTCCAAAAGCTTCATAGAATTTGATGTAATTGTCTCTTTCATTTTTTAACATATCAACAAGTTCTTTTTTAATCTTAGTTTCCAAACTTCTTGCAATTACTTTAATTTGTTTATCACTTTGCATAGTCTCTCTTGATATATTTAAAGAAATATCTTCACTATCAACTATACCTTTAACAAAACTAAAATAATCAGGTAATAAATCACTACATTTATCCATTATCATGACACCCTTAGAATATAACATCAAGCCTTTTTCATAATCTTTGGTGTAATAATTATAAGGAGCATGTGATGGAATAAATAGTAAACTAGAATAACTTGTTAGTCCTTCAACATCACTTTTAATAACTTTTAAAGGTTTTTCATAGTCATAGAACTTATCAGCATAAAAGTCATTATATTCTTCTTCTTTAACATCTTTTTTATTCTTCTTCCAAATAGGAACCATACTATTTAAAGTTTTAAGTTCTTTAACTTTTATCTTTTTAGACTTATCCTTTTCATCTTCTTTTTCAGTTTCTACTTCCATTTGAATAGGATATTTTATATAATCAGAGTATTTTTTAACAATACGACTAATTGTAAAGTCTTCTAAATACTCATCATAGTTATTATCTTCAGTGTTATCTTTTAAATACAAAGTTACAACCGTTCCATTATTAGGCATTTCACTTTTAGTAATTGTGAATCCATCAGTTCCATCACTTTCCCAAAGATAGGCATCACTCACTCCTGCTTTACGACTTAATACACTAACACGTTTACTAATCATAAAACTTGAATAAAAACCAACACCAAATTGACCAATTATTTCTAAGTTCTTCTTATCACTATTTTCTTCTTTAAATAATTCCGATCCACTCTTAGCAATAGTACCTAAATTACTTTCAAGTTCCACATCAGTCATACCAATACCATTATCAGTTATTTTAATAGTACGATTTTCTTTATCAAGTTCAATTAATATTTTTAAATTATTAGTATCTGCTTTTAATTCTCCATTAGTTGCACTTAAATAAACTAATTTATCAATAGCATCACTTGCATTTGATATTAATTCACGAAAAGCTATTTCTTTATTTGTATATATTGAATTAATCATCATTGATAATAATTTTTTTGATTCTGCTTTAAATTCTTTTTTCTTCATATATTCCTCCTGTTAACAAGATAATCATAGCACTATAAATAGCACTTGTCAATAGAGAGTGCTAACTTTTTTTAATTTTTTTTTTAAAAAAAACATATAATATTTTTATACTATATGTTTTATATTTTAATTATTTTATAAACTAAATTTAATTAAATCTAAAAGAATTCCTATTAAAACACCTATTAAATAAATACTTAATAAAATAAATAAGTTTTCTTTTTTATCTTTATTAACTTTAAATAATACTAATATACCAATTCCTGCTCCAGTTAATAATCCTCCTATTAACATACCTGTTGTAATTACCCCACTTAAATATAACTCTGTTAAAATAATACTTGCTGAACAATTAGGAATTAAACCTACTAAACTAGCAAGAAATGGTCCAAAGAAACTATTTTTTAAAAGTATTTTACTAATTGTATCTTCTCCAATTAAATATACTAAAGTATTTAAAATAAAAGTTGTTAATAAAATATATAAACTAATTTTTAAAGTATGAATTATACTAGACTTAAATATTCCCTTTTCACAGTGGCACTCATCTCTTTTACAAATTGGTAAATCTTTTTTAATTTTATCCTTTTTTCTAAAAATTAAATCAATTAAATAACCAAATATAATACCAGTTATAACTTTAATTAAAAGAATTGTTATTATTAATTTAAAAGATACTTTATTAGTAATTAAAATTGGTAACATTTCATCACTTGTTGATAAATAAATTGCTATAAGAGTTCCCATTGTAATATTTTTGGCTGAAAATAAATTAGTTGCCATAACTGAAAAGCCACATTGAGGAATTACTCCTACTATACTTCCTATAACTGGTCCTAATTTAGAATTTTTTAAAATATTTCTTTTTTTACTTATACTATGTTCTAAATATTCCATCAGTAAAAAAGCTACAAATAAAAAAGGTATTATTTTTAATAAATCAATAATTGTATCTAAAACTATATCTAACATTTTATCACCTTTCTTAGGTTATCATATTTTTTAAAAATTAACAACTATATAACCTTGATAATTAGTATCTCCTAAATAAGAATCACTTATCCATACCTTTAAATCAATATTTTTTTCTTCTAAACTATTTATATTATCTAAATAAATCATTCCATCCATATTTAAAGAATTAATACCATAATTATTTATTTGATATTTAATATAATTATTAGTTAAATTACTATTTAAATTAGATTTCATAATATAAACCATCATCTTTTTTTTATCTAAAGTATTATTTTTTAAAGATACTTCGTATGAAGCTAAAGAATTAGTTTCTCTATCACTAACTTGTTTTAAATTATCCAACTTTATTTCATTAACAACATGAATATTATAATCATCTAAGTTATCTTGTATTCCTTTTATATTAAAATACCAATAAGTTGTACTACCAATTAAAAATATAGTAGTATAAATAATATTAATTATATAATATCTAATTAATTTATTAGACATAAAAATACCCCCCAAAATTCGGGAGTATTATACCACATTTTTAAGTTTTTTTCAAATTTTAATTTTTTTATGCTTTTTCTTTTTTAACTATAATTGTTCCATTTACATCATAAATTGCAACACTTATTATATCTGACATATTTTCTAAATATCTATTTAGTAAATCATCAACTGAAATAAATTCTGGAATATCATCATCATCCATAACTGGATCACATGATGCAAAGTCAATCATAAAATCTTCTATTTTTTTAACATAAGTGCCACATTCATAAGTATTATTAGAATAAAAATATACTATTCTATAACCATTTTTAACTGTAATATCATTATAATCATATATTAATTCTTCTAAGAATACCTCATTATTATTAATATTATTAATTTCTTTTATACCATTTCTATTTTTCCTAGCTATGCATTTTTGATTGACATCATAAATTGCAACACTTAAAGCTTTTTCTTCTAATTCTAAAAATTTATTTAGCAAATCATCTATATTAATAAACTCAACTTTTTTGTTTTCATTCTGAAAATATTTTATAAAATCCTCAATAGTTTTAGAATATAATCCATTTTTTACTTCATGATGGTTATTATAAAAATATACTATTCTATAACCAGAATCATAAGTTATATAATTCTTAAATGTATTTATTTTTTGTAATTTAACATCCATAAAAATTACTCCTTATTCAATATAAAATACTTTATATTCATTTTTTTAATTTACTTTTTTAAGTTCTACTAATATTTCTTCGTTTTTTATGTTAACTGGATAATACTTAACTCCACACTCGTTAAACATTAATTTACTAGCTTTAACACTATCTGTTTCTAGTAAATTACCATCCTTGTCTTTAAATAAATCATTTAAATATATTACTTCTTTTATACCTGATTGAATTATTAATTTAGCACACTCGTGACATGGGAATAAATCAACATAGATTTTAGCTCCTTCAAATTCTTTTCTTGAACCACGGTAATTTAAAATAGCATTCATCTCTCCATGACAAACAAAAGCATATTTGGTATTTAACATATCACCATTTCTTTCCCAGGGAAAACATTCATCATGAAAACCATTAGGAGCTCCATTATAACCAATTGATAAAATACGATTATCCGAACTTACTATACATGCTCCTACTTGGGTTGATGGATCTTTACTACGCATTGATGAAAGTTTTGCAATTGCCATAAAATATTCATCCCAACTTAAATAATCTTTTCTTTGTTTATTTATCTTTTTCATATTCACCTACTAATTCTAAATTTTCTCTTTCTTTTATTTTAACTGATACTATTTCATTTGCTTTAATATCACCTAGTATCTTTACTTTTAAATAATTACCGGTATGACCAATAGAATAGCCATCTTTGTCCTCTTCAATTAAAACCGAAACTGTTTTAGAAATAAAACTATCTAAATATTCTTTTTCTAAATTATTACTAACATCTATTAATCTTTTAACTCTTTCTTTTTTTATGTTTTCAGGAATTTGTTCATCCATTAAATCAGCTTTCGTTCCTTTTCTTCTTGAATAGGGAAAAACATGAATTTTTGTGAATTTTATTTTTTTACAAAAGTTAATTGTATCTAAAAAATCTTCTTCAGTCTCTCCTGGAAAGCCAACAATTACGTCGGTTGTTAAACTAATATCTGGTCTTATTTCTCGAATTTTTTCAACTTTGTCTAAGAAATAAGGAGTTAAATATTTTCTATTCATTAAAGTTAAAATCTTATCAGATCCTGCTTGAAGAGGAATATGTAAATGGGATACTATTACCGAATTATTTTTAAGAACATTTAAAAACTCATCATTTAACTCAGTTATTTCAATTGATGAAATTCTAAGTCTTTCTAGTCCTTCTATTTTAACAATTTCTTTTAGTAGTTCTGGAAAAGATGTTTCGATATCACTTCCATAATGACCGGTATGAATACCGGTTAAAACTACTTCTTTATAACCATTTTTTACTAAAGTGGTAATTTCTTTAATAACTGTATCAGGATTTTTACTTCTTACTCTTCCCCTTGTATAAGGAATTATACAATACGAACAAAAGTTTTCACAACCATCTTCTATTTTAACAAAAGCTCTATGTCTACTTTCCATATTTGTTATAAACATATCTTCAAAAGTACTATCAAAATTTTCATATAATAGTCTTTTTTGTTCTCTATCTTTTAAATAAGCTTCAACTAATTCAACTACTTTTGCTTTATCTTTATTACCAATTATAATACTTACGCCATCTAATTTTATATCTTTATTTGCTTCTATCATACAACCCATAACGACAATTACACTATTTTTATTTTCTCTTACTAATCTATGAATTACTTTTCTACTCTTGGCATCACTCATATTAGTAACGCTACAAGTATTAACAATATAAATATCAGCTATATCATTTGTTATTTCATAACCTTTATCTTTAAAACAAGATAAAATATATTCAGATTCATAAGTATTTACTTTACAACCTAAAGTAATAGCTCTTACTTTCATTTTTACCTCTATTTTCTTTTAACTTTAGCCATACCAACAATATTAGTATAATAATTATCTCTTAAAGCACTTAATTCTTCAAATATTATAACTAGATTATCTTTAACATAAGGTATTATATCTTGCATACAAACACCTTCAGCTAAATTATAACCATAACCATTAAAAATAATTATTCTTTTTAGTTCTTTTATTTTACTTTCTTCTCGATTATAAGATATTCCTAATTTTTTCATATTAGCAAAATAATTAGCAATAATAGTAGATGTTAATCCATCTCGAAATACGTAATAAGCACTAGCAATAATTTCATCAAATGTATATTTTTTGCTCATAATAAACCCTCCTAATTAATATTATATAAAAAAAAGGAGAATCATTCAAGATTCTTCTTTAATTCGTTTAAAATATTTAAGAATTGGTTAGTTTTTCTTATTTCTTTATCCAATTTTTCTAAATTAGCCGTATTTTCAAGTTGAATTTCAGCTAAATTTTCGTTTTCTAAACCATTTACAGGTGATAAATAAGGAGTACTATTGAATTCTCCTTGATAGGCTTCTTCAATTGGTAAAGCATCAAGAGCTTCATTAACAATAACTCCTGAATCTGTTGAACCATTAAATAATTTAAATACTTCATCTAAAGTAATTGGTTCATCACCATCATCTTCTAAAACTGTTGTAAGTTCATTGGTATTTTCAAGTAATTCTTGATAACTAATAATAGCATTTTCTTCTTCAATTGTTTCTAAATTAGTTAAAGTATCTTCTAAACTTGGTTGATTAGTTATTTCTTCTTCTATTTTTTCTAATTCAATCTTAGCTTTTTTAACTGGAGAAATATTTTCATCTTGAATATCTATTTTCTTGATAACTGGTTCATCATCAAGCAATAATTCTATTTCTTCTTTATTTTCAGTAGGCGTAAATTCTTCTAAATTAGTTTTTATTTCTAATTCCTCTTTATTTACTTCTATATTTTGATTAGTAATTTCAGATGTTTCTAAAAGAGTAGTCTCAGGTTCTATAATATTCATATCTACTTCTTCTAAATTTTCTTCATAAGTAAAATTCTTCTTTCGATCAAGAAGTTCTAAAATAGCAAGAATTATAACAATTAACAACAATCCTGCTATAACTAAAGCCATAATCAATAATTCTTTTTCTGTAAACAAACTAAGGAAATTCATAAAATTCACCTTCCATTTTCGTAATTTATCATACTAAGAGCTACTATTCCAGCCGTTTCTGTTCTTAAAACAAAATCTAAAAGTTTACAACTTATAAAACCATTTTCAACTAAATAAGTTTCTTCGTCTGGTTTAAATCCACCCTCTGGACCTATTACTATAATCATAGTATCACATTTTTTATGATTTTGCAAAATATTTTTCAAACTCATTGACAATTCATTTACAGTACAAAGTATTTTTAAATCATAATCTAACTTAACTAAATCCGTAATAGTATGAACTTTTAAAACTTTGGGAATAATATTTCTTTTTGATTGACGACTTGCATCATTTACAATTTTTTGCCATCTAATTATTTTTTTAGTATCATCATCTATTTTAATAACACAATTTCTAACTTTTAAAGGAATAAAAGAATAAGCTCCAAGTTCAACACATTTTTGTAAAACTAAATCCATTTTTTCTTCTTTTACTAGACTTTGGCAAATAGTTATTTTTTTATCTAGTTCATTATATTTAGAAATATCTGAAATTATACTAACTTCTACTAAATTATCTAAATTACTTATTTCACATAAAAAAGTATTATCTAAATATACTATTTCTATTTTATCACCTATATTCATTCGCATAACTTTTCTTATATGATAAGAATTTTCTTCATTTAAAATAAATTTATTATCTAATTTATTAGTACAAAAATAACGTTGCATAATTACCTCTTATATTTATATTTTTATATTAACACAATTTTAAAACAAATACAAATTTAAAAAAAGTCAAAATTTTACTTTTAACTTTTATTTTATTTTAACATCTTCAAGTTCATCTATTCTAGAATATACTATATTTTGAGCATCATAGAACCCATAAGTTTGACCATTATATTCGAATATAGTGTTTTGAGACATATCTAATATATCTTTAAATATTTTAGTAGTAACATCTTTAGTTTCAGGTGATAAATCGCTATAACATACAGTATAACCATCTTTAGAAATTAATTTATCATCACCTAAACCAGCCATTATTACAACACAGCCTCTTCTTGAATACTTGTTATATTCACTCATATCTCCAGCAAAATATGAAGCCACTAATGCATTTCTAATATTTTCAATATAAGATACATAAACTTTTTCTTTAGGATCATCAATACTATAAGAATACGCAACACAAACACCTATACTTGGTTTACCGTTTGCTTCAGGATTTAATATATAATTCATTATTTCATTAGCAGAATTTGAAGCATAAAAACAAATATCATTATAAGATACTTCCATATAAGTTGTTTCTTCCATTCCAGAATCATGAATTAATTTAACTAAAAATGTATTTTTCTCAGTAATCGGAATATAAGGCTCAACAGTTGGAGTTGGAATAATAGTAGGAGTTATTGTTGGAGATTTAGTAATAACTTGAGTTGGAATAGGAGTTGGCTCCTCAGTGATAATAGGAGTATTTTCATCACTATTAAAATCACGACTTAAAGTACTAGTAGTATCTAGAACATATTCCTGATTATTTTTTATACCTTTCTTTCCTAAAGTATAGCCACCTACTAAAGCAACACCAGTAGTAAGAAAAATAGCAATACCTCTTTTAAATAATCTAATTCTTTTAATTTTAGCTCTTTTCTTTTCAGTATTTTTACTTTCCAAAATCCCATTTTCTATTAAAAATTTATCACTTGCTTCATAGGTATTATTTAATTCTTTTAAACAACTATTATATTTATCATAAAAATCTAAATAACCTATTTCTTTACTAGATATTTTCTCTAATTTACCAGATATTCTTTCTACAATTAAATCAATGTCTTCTTGCTTATTAGTTAATCTTGTTATTTTCTTAATAATATCTTTTTCTTCACATATAATTATTTCTTGTTCTTTTAAAATTTCTATTTTTTCTTTATAAGAAGCATCTAAATCATTTATTTTATACATATTATATGCTATATCTATTATTTTTCTTATTTCTTCAAAATTATTAATTATTTTTATATCTGAATTATCATAATAAACTATTAAATAACAAGTTTCTTTATCATAAGAATACATTTTTATTTTTTTAATTCTATTAATATCTTTAGTTTTTATATTAGTTTTAACACTTATTTTTTCTTCTTTTTTAGGATTTTCTTCTAATTTTTCTTTTGATTTTTCCTTAATAAAATTCTTGATTTTTTCTATTAATTTATACTTTTTAGCTAAACTAATAACACCTACTGCTCCTCCTCCACATACTAAAGCTATTAAAACTTTTTGAATTATTCCACTTTCCCATAAAAGATTTAAAAGTCCTATTACCATTCCTATTCCAAGTGGTGCTAAAAGAATAACCGATAAAGGATTTATATCTGATTTTGGTCTTACTTTTTTAGCTTTAGAATTACTCATCATATCTCTTTGTATATCTTCAAGTATATCATTTGGTATTGCTGAAGAAACATGATGCATATATTTAGTAGCACTTTCTATATCTTCTTTTGTTAGTTTTATATTTTCATCTATATTTTCTGCTTCAATTCTTTGATTTACACACTCTAACAATGATTGAACAGCATATTTAACATTAACCGAAATTTCTTCATGCTCAAGTATGCACATTAAATATACTTTTAAACCAATCAATTGTTCTTTAGTTAATTCATCTAAACTTATTTCTTTCTCTTCCATTTTCAAAACCCCCACTTTAATTATCTTTTAAGCATTTTTACTAATTTATGATTTAATACATTTCTAGCAAATGTTTCCTCAAATGATACTATGCTACTTTTATATCTAGTATATGCTCTTTCATAATCCCCTTCTTCAATTGCTTTAACACAATAATCAACTACATTATCATATATATAATTATAAATTATATCTTTTTTATCTTCCTCTATTCCTTCTACTATAATTGGTGCAACTTTATAATAAGTTTCTATATCTTCTTTTGATACATAATTATCTCTAAACCATCTAAGTACTCTAAGCTCATAGCAATTATCATCAAAATTATCTAAATAGTGCATCATACATGCTGTTGTTAAATAACACTTAATATCAGTTTCTGTTCTTTTTTCATTTGGAGTTTTTTCTACAATTGTACCTTTACCATTTTTATCAACATTTATGTGTATAGATTCATGGTCTTCACGGGGATTTACATCATAAATATCTACATGTAATTTTCCATTATTATCCGTATGTAATCTAAATCTTATACCTGCATTGTTTAGAAAAAGTTTATTATCTTCTTCACGTTTATTATTCATATTTTTCTCCTCTTTTAATTTTTTCTTTCATCGTAATTCCTATATCACCTATTAACCATAAGATAATTTCAGAATGCACATCATCATTTGCTAAAGTTTCACTTTGTATATAAGACATTTCTCCTAAAAGTGTTGAAAAGTCAGAAAGTTTAATAGATAAAAGATTATTAGTTTTTTTATAAAGTTCATACCAAGATAAAACTTTTTCTAAAATCATTTTATAACCAGTTTCTATTTCTTCAATTGTTATTTCTGATTTATATTCTTTTAACCACTTTTCTATTCTTTTTCTTTTGGAACAAAGATTTTTTAAAGCCAATTTTAAGTATTTTATTAACTCTTCAAATGTATCTATTGTTTCTTTATGATTTAACATATAATCACCCTTTCTTTTATTTTTTATTTTAATTTTTTTCTATTTCTTTATCTATTAATTCTATAGTTTTTTTATCCACATTACTATTTATAAATTGTTCTTTACAATTTTCTAATTCTTCATTTGTCATATCCGATACTATATCTTTAAAAACCATATCAAAGTCTCTTCTTGAACTATCTATTTTAACTTTATTTTCATCTAATTCACCTGGTTTGAAATCTAATTTAATATTTTTAGTATATTTATCATAGTAATCTTGATTAGCCATTTCTTTATCATTTGGATTTAAATAATATTCTTTTTTATTACTTTTTCTATCATAATAACAAAGTAATTTAAATTCTCCATGACCATCTACATTTTTATAAATAACTCCACTATTACCATTATAATAATTAATATTTTTAATTAGAATATCAATAGGTTTATCATTACTTTCTAATATAGTATTCTTTAATAAATTATTTAAATTAATAGCATAATCATATTTATAATTATTGTCTTTAATAATTATTATTAAATAATTAACTGTATATTTAGTTAATGGTTTTATATTTAACAAAACATTATTATTAAATATTTCTTTTAAATTTTTTAACCATCTTTTTTCATTATTTTCTATTTCTTTTATAACTAAATTCTTTATATTTTCATATTCTTTTTTCATATAACTTCCTCTTTTTATCTTTTTTATATTATTAGTCCATATATAAGAATAATTTCGTCTATACTTTAGCATATAAAATATTGATAGTCAATAAAAATATTAATCATTTTTTAATTTAAAACATATTATTTAATATGAAAAAAGAAACATTTATTAAAAGTACTATTATTTTAATGATAGGTGGTTTTTTAACCAAAATATTAGGAATTCTTATAAAAGTTATTATGACAAGAAACTCTAGTCTTGAAGTAATTAGTTTATATATGTTAGTAATGCCAACTTTTTCTTTAATGATGGCAATTAGTCAACTAGGTTTTTCAACAGGAATTTCTAAAGTAGTATCCGAAAATAAAGATAGTAGTAAAAAAATATTATTTTCTATTTTACCTATATCTATTTTTATAAATATTATTTTAACTATAATATTAATATTTACTAGTCATTTTATAGCTTTTAATTTATTAAAAAATGAACAAGCTTATTTACCTATTTTAGCTATTTCTTTAGTTTTACCATTTGATTCTTTATCAAGTATTTTAAGAGGTTTTTTCTTTGGTAAAGAGAAAATGATTCCTCATGTTGTTAGTAATATATCAGAACAAATAGTAAGACTTTTATTCATGTTTCTAATACTTCCTAAATTAATAACAAAAGGAATTGTTTTTACAACTACTAGTTTAATTTTAATAAATGTTTTATCTGAACTTGTTGCAAGTTTAGTTTTAATATTTTTTTTACCTAAAAAATTTAAAATAGAAAAACAAGATTTAAAGCCTAATTTTAATAGTATGGGAAGTGTTTTAGAAGTAGCCTTACCTACTACTTTAACAAGAATTATAGGAACTATTTCTTTCTTCTTTGAACCAATTATTTTAACCTATGTCTTATCTTTAAATAATTATTCTATTAGTTATATAACAACTGAATACGGAGTAATAAATGGTTTTGTTATGCCTATTTTATTATTACCAGGTTTCTTTACAGGTGCCATTTCCAGTGCTCTTTTACCAGTTATTTCAAGAGAATATCAAAAGAAGAATTATAATTATATAAGAAAAAAATTAAAACAAGCTTTAATCCTTTCTTTATTAATAGGAATACCTGCAACCTTAATAATATCAGCGTATCCTGATTTCTTTTTAAATATGTTATATAAAACCAGTCATGGAGCAAGTTATATAAAAAAAATAGCATTTATATTTATACTATTTTATATAGAAGCCCCTTTAGCAACATTTTTACAAGCAACTAATAAAGCTAAAGAAGTAATGTATGATAACTTTATTGGTATTATTCTAAAAACTGTTTTTCTTTTCTTACTAAGTTTCATTAAAGGAATAGGTTTATACAGTTTATTAATAGCATCAGGTATTAATATTTTAATAACAACAACTAGACATATAAAACATATAAAAATTTTATTTAAAACATTCACTTAATATACTTTAAATAATTTTTATAAAACTTATAATTATTATAATTAATTTTTTTAATAATCTTCTTCTTATTTCTTTTACTAATTCTTTTAATTATTCTTTTATTAATAACATAATAATTAATACCTAAAAAATTAAAACCATAAGTACTATTATAAATTCTTGTTTTATTATTAAATTCTAACTTATATTTTTTAATTAATTCTTTTAAGACATTAAATACTTTCTTTAATCTTTCTTTATCATTATCAATAATAATACCATCGTCCATATATCTAATATAATATTTACAATTAAGTTTTTCTTTAATAAAATGATCAAACTCATTTAAATAAAAAACTGCTAACATTTGACTACAAACAGATCCTATACTTAAACCTTTATTAAAAGAATACCTTGGTAAATCAAGATTATATTTATTATTAAAATAATTTATTTTAGTATTAATATATTCTAAATTAGTACTATCTAAAATATTTTTAATAATTAATAATTCATTTTTATTTAAATATTTACTTAATAAATTAAGTAAAATAACATGATCTATATTAAAAAAATATTTTTTAATATCAAATTTTAAAATATAAAAATCATTTTCTTTAACTTTAATTAAATATTTTAAAAGTAAATATCTAGAATAATTTATTCCTTTATTAACACGACTTGCTGTATTAGAATTAATTAAATATTTATCTAATTTACTAAGTATTAAATTACTAACTAAATGATTATATATTTTATCAAATATATTATTACTAAGAATAACTCGATATTTCTTTTCATGAATAATAAAAATATTATATTTACTTAATTTATAAGTATTATTATTAATACTATCAACTAAATAATTAATATTACTATTTAAAAGTATTTCAAAACGAATTACTTTCTTTTTATTTCTAATATTACCTCTTATATTATAATAAGTATTAAGTACTATATCATAATCAACTATCATTTCATCCACCCATAAATAAGTTTTAAAATAATAACTAAATTACTACTAATACTATTATAATGATCCTTAGTAATTACTTTATATAAATATAATTGATTAAAATAAAAATCTAACATTTTAATATTAACAATTATCTTTCTTTGATAATTTTTTCTTTTATTAACTTCTAATAAATTACAATAATAAATATCACTTAAAATACTATATATATTTTTAATAATAATATCTTTAATACTTTTATAAGTATTATCTAAATTAATAATAAATTTATAATATCTATTAATAAATAATTTATATTCCTTAACAACTATTAATTTATCGATCATAATTGACCTCATAAGAATAAATTAAAGTTTCAAGTTCTAAATATTTATTAGCAAATAATAAATAATTATCATAATTATTATCATCATAATTAAAATAACTACCATTAATAAAATAATTTATATTTAATTTATCTAAAATATAAATCATAAAATCTATTTTATGTTTTTGAATATAACACATCTTATTAATAACTTTTTCTTTAAATAAATAATGTA
>CADBSI010000006.1 GCA_902797275.1 uncultured Erysipelotrichaceae bacterium
AGAAAATTTATTTTTTAATTTTTTCATGTTACCTCACTTAAATATCTTTTTATATTTTTTTACAATTATATTCCAAGTAAAATTATTTTTAATTATTTCTTTACAAGAAGTACCCATTGTTTCTTTATCAAATGTTTCTAAATTATTAAATATTTTTACTAAATCATTTTCGTCTTTAAAATATAAACAGGCGTCATGTCCTACATCTTTATTGAATTCAACATCATATAAAATATTTAAATCTGTTAAACTTAATGCTTCTAAAAGTGATGGATTAGTTCCTCCTACAGAATGACCATGAATATAAGCATAAGCATTTTTTCTAATAACTGATAACTTAATTTCATCATAGACTCCATCAATAAAATGAATTCTTTTATCACTTAAACAATTAGTATTTTTTACTAAGGTATTATAGTAATTGGTCATAGAAATATTAGATATAATAATTAATTCTTTTTTAGTAGTTGATTTCATATAACTTTTAATAATTAATTCATAGTTATTTTCTGGTACAAATCTTCCTATTATTAATAAATAGTTATTCATATCTAAGTTATATTCTTTTAAAATACTTTTAGTATTAACATTATTTAAATTTATTTTATCAGTTCCATAAGCAATATAAGTAGTTTTATTTTTAAGTTTAGGATATTTCAAGTTAATATACTTTTGAATACCTAAAGCATCGCATACAATTAAATCACAACTATTTAACATCCATTTTTCACTTAAAAGAAAGAATTTTTTAACAAATATTCCCCATTTACTTCTTTTATATTCCAAGCCATCTGGATTAATTATGGTAGTTATACCTAATCTTTTAATTTTATTTTTTTTAAATTTCAGAATTGGTCCTAATTTAAGTCCTAAAATATAAATATAGGCATTTTTTATATCATGCTTTTCAATGTATTTTAAATAATAATTCAAGGCTTTAATCGTGCAAAATAACATTCTACCAATATGTTCTTTAACATAAATTGGTTTAACAATTATATTATCATTAACTTTGTATTCACATGATAAAGTATCACTTAAAGAACTTATATAAAATATTGTATCTTTATCATTATAATTATCTACTAGTTTAGAAACAAATGTTTCCCATCCCCCATATTTGGCATGATAACCTCTGCTTCCTATTATAAACACATGCTTCATAAAACCTTCCTTATTTTAATATTTTTAATTTTCTTAATATTTTTTTAATAAATACAGCTCTTGGATTCGAATTTACTTGAAGAAAATAATTGCAAAAATCTAGTAATTCTATTCCATTTGTTACAACATCGTTATTCTTATATTTATTTCTTACTGTTTCAAGTGCATCAGTTAAAAACTTTTGTCTTTCAAGGGAAATTTCTTTAATTGCAGGAACACGGTAAATTGACGTCGTCTTTTTTAAAAAATCAAAATCATATTTCATTGCATATTTAAGCCATAAATCCCAATCTTCTAAGGCATCTAAGTTTGTATCAAAACCACCACATTCATTATATACTTCACGACTAAACATAACTGTTTGAATAGGAAAAATATTTGAATACAATAACTTTAATAAACTAAAATCAGTTGAATAAACTATTTTTTCTCTTAATAAAGTATATTTGTAAGGATCTTTTGAATGAACAATTATAGGTGTTTCAAAAGCCGTTGCATAAGCAATAATTTTATCACTTTTTTCTAATTTTTTTACTAAACTTTCAACATGATCAGGATAAAAAACATCATCATCATCTAAAAAATTTATGTATTTTCCAGTTGCTAATTCTAAGCCTTTATTACCAGCAACGCTTCTTCCCATATTTTTTCCCAAAGCAAAATATTTAATATTCATATCATAAAATTCTTCATTGATAATTTTTGAAGCAGTTTCTTCTCCATCTTCTACAACTATAACTTCTAAATTCTTATATGTTTGTCTTTTTATACTTAAAAGAGTTTCTCTTAAATAACTAGGTCTTTTACACGTTCTAACAATAATACTAACAAGTGGTTCATCATCTAATTCATCTAATTCAAGAAATGTTCCATCCTTTACCCCTGAATAGTCTAAACCAATAAAATCCAATTTAATCTTTTTAGAAAAAATAAACTTTATTCGTTTTAAATATGCTAAAATTCCTTTTAAAAACATTTTAATTTGTAATTTTTTAACATTTTTTTTATAATCATCTTTTTCATTTTCTTTAATTTGATTATCAATTTTTATGTTTCTATAAAAAATAATATTAATATATAATCCTTTTAAAATATCTTTAAAACTTCCATATTTAAATCTTAAATACATATTATTAGGTGCTGTATTTAGATATTGATTCTTTTTGAACTGATTTGCCGTTTGATAAGCATGATGAATAATTGGAACATCACATAAGTAATAAATATCATATCCCAATTTTCTAACTTTATAACTTATTTCTACATCTTCGCAATACATAAAAATATTTTTGTCAAAGCCTTTTATTCTTTTGAATAAATCATTTTCAAGAATCATGCAAGCACCTGAGGCCCAACTTGTTTTCATGCTGATAGGATCATAATATTTAGGATGTTCATAGGGTTCTTGCTTTAATTCTAAGATACCAAACTTTTTGTATTTTTGGATATTTTCTTCGATTTTTTTTAGAGTATCAGGATATATTTCACAATCAATATTTAAAAATAAAAGATATTTGGCATTTGAAGTTTTTGCAGCCAAGTTATTTGCTTTACCAAATCCTATATTTTTTTTACCTTTGATTATTTGAAATGAATTTAATTTTTTTTCATATTTAGTCTTTAATTCTTCAAGTATAGTAATACTATTATCTGTTGAAGCATTATCATATACTTTAATTCCAATATGCTTTAAATTATATTCGCTTTCAATTATTGTTTCAATACATTTTTTAATATATTTACTTGAATTATATGTTACTAAAATTATATCTAATGTCATTATAGTTCCTCCGCAAATCTTTTTTCTAATTTTCTAAATATTAAATATCCTACTACTAATATTATGATACAAGCAAATAATAACAATAAAACAGATCCCATTTCAGGAATTTTACCATAGTATAATATATCACGATAATACTTAATAATATGAAACATTGGATTTAGTTTAAAAAGTGGTAAATATTTACTAGGTATCATATCAGCTGAATAAACTATTGGGCTTAAATAAAATGCTAACATCATCAAAACATTAATTAGATATTCAACATCACGAACATAAACAGTAATGGCTGATAGAATAAAAGATAAACCAAGCTGTAATATATATTGAATTAAAATAATAAGAGGTAAAACAACAACTGCTTTTGTTAAACCTATTCCACTTATAAAAAGGGCTAAAAATACTAAAATGCTTGAAATTAAAAAATTAATTAAATTACTAGTAGATGTTGCAATTGGAAGAATTTCACGTGGAAAATATACCTTTTTAATAATTCCCCCATTAGCAACAATACAAGCAGCACTTTGAATAATACTTAAATTGAAAAAGTTCCAAGGAAAAAGAGCTACTATCAAGAAAACTGTATAATTTTCTACATTATTTTTTAAAATAAAAGGAAATACCAAAGCATAGATAAGTAGTTGAAATAAAGGATTTAAAAAACTCCATAAAACACCTAAAAAAGATTTCTTGTATTTACCACGAAATTCTTTTTTTATAGATGTTTTTAAAAACTCACGATAGTTATATAAATTTTTAAATATATTCATACTTCACCTACCCACATACTTTAATATATTCTTCTAAAACGCTTTTGGTTTTACCATCTTTTTGAATTACTCCATTATTTAACCAAATAGCTCGATCACACAAAAATTCGACTGCTTCTTTTGAATGGGATACAAATACCATAGTTTTACCTAATTTTTTTAATTCTAACATTTTATTCATACATTTCTCTTGAAATCTTTGATCTCCTACTGCTAATATTTCATCAATTAAAATAATATCAGCATCAACATTTATTGCAACCGAAAAAGCAAGACGCATGTACATACCTGATGAATAGGTTCTAACAGGTGTATCAATAAAATCTCCTAATTCAGAAAACTCAATAATTTTATCTAGTCTTGCATCTATTTCAGCCTTAGTTAAGCCAAAAATAGAGGCATTAAAATAAATGTTTTCTCTCCCAGAAAAATCAGGATGAAAACCTGCTCCAAGTTCTAGAAGTGAAGCAAGTTTTCCATGAACTTTAATGGAACCAGATGTTGGATAAATAATTTTTGTAATCAATTTTAAAAGAGTGGATTTACCACTTCCATTTACCCCAATTAAAGCAACTGTTTCTCCTTTGTTAATTTTTAAATTTATATTTTTTAAAATATGTCTAACTTCTTTTTTATTATTAGAAAATCTTACTATTCTTTCTTTTAAAGTATTGGCTTTATCTGCATAAATAATAAAATCTTTAGACATATTGTTAATTTCAACAGCAACACAACTATTTTTCATGCTTCACTTCCTTTTTAGTCTTTATAAGCATTTTTATAATTACCTGACTTTATATCTAAAATCCAATCTTCATTATTAATATACCATTTAACTGTATCTTTAATACCTTGATTAAAGTCATAAGTTAACTTCCAACCAAGTTCTTCTTCGGTTTTTGTTGAATCAATTGCATATCTTAAATCATGACCTGGTCTATCAGTTACATAAGTTATTAAACTTTCTGGTTTACCAAGTTCATGTAAAATCGTTTTAACAACTTCTAAATTTGTTTTTTCAGAGTGTCCTCCAAGGTTATATACTTCCCCGTCACGTCCATTTTTAATAATCATGTCAACTCCAACATTGTGATCATGAACATGAATCCAATCACGAACATTTAAACCATTTCCATATACTGGAATACTTTCATCGTTAAGGGCTTTACTAATTACAACTGGAATTAGTTTTTCTGGGAATTGATATGGACCATAGTTATTAGAACATCTTGAAATTGTTACAGGTAATTTAAAAGTTCTATGATAGGCTAAAACTAATAAATCTGCTCCGGCTTTACTTGCTGAATAAGGACTAGATGCTTTAATTGGATTAGTTTCTTTAAATAATAAATCCGGTCTATCAAGTGGTAAATCTCCATAAACTTCATCAGTTGATACTTGATGATATCTTTTAATTCCATATTTTCTACAAGCATCCATTAAAGTTTGAGTACCTAAAATATTAGTTGTTAAAAAGATACTTGGATTTTTAATAGAATTATCAACATGACTTTCAGCAGCAAAATTAACTACATAGTCAAAATGATATTCATTAAATAATTTATCAATTAATTCTTTATCAGTTATATCTCCGTGAATAAATTTAAAATTACTTTTTCCTTCTAAGTTTTTAATATTATTATAATTTCCTGCATAAGTTAGAGCATCAATACAATAGAACATATCATCATTATAAGTACTTGTCATATAATGTAAGAAATTACTACCAATAAAACCTGCTCCTCCGGTTATTAAATATTTCATTTTTCCTCCTTTAATTCTTCTAAGAATCTCTTAGTTGCATCTTGCCAACTTGGAAGTCTTAGAAGATTTTCTTCATCTAATTTATCTTTTGATAATCTTGAATTCAATGGTCTTTTAGCAAGAGTTTTGTATTCACTTGTTTTAATACCATTTAGTTTTATTTTTATATTACTTTCATCAAATATGTATTTAGCAAATTCATACCATGAGGTATACCCTTCATTAGTAGCATGATAAATTCCTGTTTTTTTAGTTTCTATCATATCAACTAATAATCTTGCTAAGTCCTTTGTATAAGTAGGACTTCCTATTTGATCAGATACAACTGATAACTCATCTTTTTCACTTGCTAGTCTTAACATAGTTTTAATAAAGTTATTCCCATTTATACCGAATACCCAAGAAATACGAACAATTAAATAATCTTTTAGTTTTTTAACGCATTCTTCACCTAAATATTTAGTATAACCATAGTAATTAACAGGATTTGGCTCATCTAAAACATCATATATGCCATCTTTATTGCCTTGAAAAACATAATCTGTACTAATATATACTACTTTACTATTAGTAAGTTTAGCACATGTACAAATATTTTCAGTTCCTGAAACATTTATCTTATAACAAAGTTCTTTATTTTCCTCTGCTTTATCAACTGCCGTATAGGCTGCTAAATGATAAATTACATCTGGGTTATAATCAGTTATAACTTTTTTTAATTCACTTAAATTTGTAATATCTAATTCATCTATTGTTGGAGCAAGATAATCATTAAAGCCTCTTTTAGTTAGTTCTTTAATTAAATCATAACCAAGTTGACCTGCTCCACCTGTTATAAATATTTTCATATATTCTCCTAAAATTCTATATTTTGCTCTGTAAGTTCTAATCTATTAGTATCTTTTTCTGATAAATTAGGTACACTTATATCATATTCTTCAAATATTTTATTCCAATCAATCCCAATACTTTTATCATTATAAGGTATACCACCTTCCATATCAGGAGCATAATCATTATCAATAAAATATTGAAAAACTGTATCATCTTCTAAGCTTAAATAACCATGAGCAAATCCTCGTGGTACATATAATTGACGATTATTTTCATCAGTTAATAAAACACTAGTCCATTTTTTGTATGTTTTAGAGTTTTTTCTTAAATCAACTACAACATCAAGAGCTCTTCCTTTAATAACTTCTACTATCTTTGCTTGACATTTTGGGTTATGTTGAAAATGCATACCTCTTAAAACACCTTTACTACTTTTACTTCTACTTATTTGAACTAAGCCAGCAAACCCTAATTCTTTTAGTTCTTGATTTATATAAACTGGAGAAAAATAGCCTCGATTATCTCCAAAACGATTAGGTTCTAAAATATAGCAATCTTCAAGTTCCGTTTCTATTTTTTTCATTTTTCTTGCTCCAAAAGAATTCTGGCTGGATCTTTATCTATTTCTTTATTAGATAAATCTATTAAATATTTACCATAACTATTTTTTTGCATACCTGAGCCAATTTCACGTACCGTTTCCTTGTTTATCCACCCTTTTAAATAAGCAATTTCTTCAAGACAAGCAATCATTTGACCATTTAATTCAACAGTTCTAACAAAATCAGATGCTTCATTTAAACTATCAAAAGTTCCCGTATCAAGCCAAGAATAACCACGACCTAAAACTTCAACTGATAATTCCTCATTATTTAAATAAATTCTATTTATATCAGTTATTTCAAGTTCACCTCGCTTGGATGGTTTTAAATTCTTAGCATATTCAATAACCCGATTATCATAAAAATATAAACCAGTTGCAGCATAATTTGATTTTGGTTTTTCAGGTTTTTCCTCAATTGAAATAACTTTACCTTTCTTATCAAATTCAACAACTCCAAATCTCTCTGGATCATTTACATGATAACCAAATACAGATGCTATTCCATTTTCAGCATTTTTAATTGCACTTTGTAATTTCTTTTGTAATCCGTTTCCATAAAAAATATTATCACCCAAGATCATACAAACAGTATCATCCCCAATAAAATCTTCCCCAATGGTAAATGCCTGAGCTAACCCTTTGGGTTCTTCTTGAATCTTATATGTTAAGTTAATTCCATAGTTAGACCCATCTCCAAGCATCTTTTCAAACTTAGGTGTATCTTCTCTTGTTGAAATGATTAAAATATCTCTAATACCGGCTAGCATTAAAACTGATAAAGGATAATAAATCATTGGTTTATCATAAATAGGTAACATTTGTTTACTTATTATTTTAGTAATTGGATATAATCTTGTTCCAGATCCTCCAGCTAGTACTATTCCTTTCATAAATACCTCCTGGATATATTTTAACATATTTAAAAATGCTTGTAAATTATTAGACACTTAAATACTTGATTTAATTGACATTTAATATAAAATATTTTTTAAATCATCTGTTGTAGTCGTATTAATAATACCATATCTTGGTAATTTATATTTATTAGCACCTACTCTAACTTTCATTCTACGTCCAGCAAATGCCATTCTAAATCCTGCTTCTTTTAATAAACTAATTGCATAATCATTATATTCAAAGAAAGGATAACAAAAATAAGGTGTGTTATTTAAACTTTCCCTTGATTTTTTTAAATCGGCTAGGATTTTATCTTTTGCTAAACACTTAATAGGACTACCTTGCCCACCAGGACATGCTCCAACATAATGTAAATCATAAGTATGAGAATGCACTTCTAAATTCTTGGAATTATAATCAAAACCCGTAATTTTAGCAACACTCCCAATTAAAAATAAGGTTGCATGCAAATCATACTTTTCTAAAATTTCAATAGATTTAGGCGTATAATAACCATCATCAATAGTTATTACCACCGTATGTTCAGGAAGTCTTATTTTACCATCTATAAACATCTCTAAATCATTAAGAGTTGCCGTATAAAAATTATTATCTTTAATAAATTTCATATGACTATCAAACTTTTTATCAGATAAACAAATAATACTTTTACATTCATTTTTTTCATAAGAATTAGTAGAATCATAGGTGTAATGATACACTAAAACTGGAACTCCACTTGTTGATTTTAAATTAGTATTCTTATTCTTATAAAGAGAACAATCTTCTTTTTTTAAATAATATAATTTATTATTAACAAGTACCCCGTAATAAGACTTTTCCTTAACTAAAACAGGATAATCAAATTCTCCTAGTAAAGAAAACCTAACTTTATCATCTAAATAAAATAAAGGATTATTAACTTTAACACTTTCATTAAAAGTAATATAATTTAAATAAGTACTTTTTTCTTCTTTAATTTTTTCTTCTTTAATATCTTTGTAATCAATATAATAAGAAGTATTCTTTATTTTAAAATAACCATCTTTACTAAAATCATCTTTTTCTAAAGATAAATAATTATTAATATTTATAACTCCTGCTTTAATTAATTTATCATCTTCTAATTTATATAATATTTTTTTATTTAAAGTAATAATATTTTCTTTATAATAAGCAAGATAATCTATTTTAGTTTCATGATAATTATTAATAACTATACTTTTATATTTAATAAATGTTATAATATTATAAGTAGTTAAAGTAATAAATATCAAACTTATTATAATAATTAAAGATAAAAGTATTTTCTTATTATTAGTTATTTTTTCTTTTTCCTTATTTTTAGTTTTCTTAGTATTTTCTATTTTTTTAATATCTTTATTGTTTTTATCAAGATTTTCTAATATTTCTATTTCTTCTATCTTTTTATTTTTCTTTAGAATTTCTTTTTTATTTGTTTTTTCTTCTTTAATTTTATTTATTTTTTCACTTCTTTTTGAAGATGTTTTTTCTTTTAAAATATCTTTTTTAACATTTTTATTACTATTTTTCTTTTTAGGAACAATTTTTTCTTTTTGTTCTACTTCTCTTTTAGTTTTAATTTTTTTAGAAATATCTTTTTTATCATCTATATTTTTCATATAAATCTCCTACCTATTATATTAATATAATATAACATTTTTTAAAAAAAATAAACTAATTATTATTAATTTATTTTTAATATTTGTAAAGCGTCTTTTACTGTTTCATCAAAATTAGTAAAGTTTACTTTAATCCAGTTAACATCCATTTGTCTATTAAAAAATGTATATTGTCTTTTAATAAAATGTCTAGTATTTTTTTTAATATTATTAATAGCTTCTTCATAAGATACTTTTTTATCAAAGTAATCATATAATTCTTTATAACCAATACCAGTCATAATACTTTTAGAACGAATGTTTTTATCATATAATTTTTTAACTTCAGCTACTAAACCATCTTTAATCATGATATCTACGCGATTATCTACTATTTTATATAATAAATCTCTATCAGTTGTTAAACCAATAACGTCAAAGTCATACATTTTTTTAAAGATATCACTTTTAATATTATTATTGTTTTCTATTTTATTAAGTTCCCTTACTAATCTTTTACGATTATTTACATGAATATTTGTATCATGTGTCTTTTTTATTCTTTCTAGAATTTCTTCATTAGTTAAATCTTTATAATCATTTAAATTTTCTTCTTCTTGAAATCTATAATCATATAATAAACTTTTGATATATAAGCCCGATCCTCCAACAATTATAACATTTCTTTTCTCTTTAATAAATTTATCAAGTAGTTCTCTTCCTAGTTTTTGATATTCATAGATATTAAAATTATCAGTTGGTTCTACTATATCAAATAAAAAATGCTTGATACCTTGTTTTTCATTTTCTTTTATTTTAGCCGTTCCTATATCTAAACTTTTATATACTTGCATGCTATCTCCGTTTAAAATATAAGCATCTAATTTTTTAGCTAAACTAATACTTAATTTCGTTTTCCCAACACCTGTTGGACCAATTATAACAATTATTCTCATTTAATACCTCTTTTATAAATCAATAAAGCTTTTCTTTTACTTAAATCTGTTTGATAAGGTAAAAGAGCTTCATTATTAAATACTTTAATATTTCTTAAAATATCATCTTTATTTAATAAATAATAATTAACTAACTTATCATATAAGTATTTTTCTTTTAAACTATGCTCATCATCTATTGAAACTCCATCTCCATTTATCATGAAAATAGGTTGATAAACTCCTGGAAAACTAATTAATAATTTATGATAAAAGTTATTATCAAGTAAACTATCTACTTTCCTAAAATTTTCTATTTTAGTAATATAAGGAGTAATTATTTCTTTGCAAGAATCTTTATCTCCTTGGTAAGAAATAACCAAATTTAGCTTTGATTCCTTAAATATTTCTTTAGGATCAACATACAATTTAAAATTATTAATTTTGTGTTTTATTAATGCATTTGTTGCATCATCATAAAAGGATTTAATTACACTATATCTTATTTTTCTTTTATTAATAATATCATTTTCTAACTTTTTTAAATTGATTTCCCCGTGAATATATCCAATGTTTTCAAGTAATATTGCTATTGCCTCATTTTCTTTAATATCTTTTAACATTGAAATATATCTATCAAATTTATTTATTTTTATATACGTTTCCATATCTCCTCGATGCATATTATTTTAACTTAAATGTTAAAAAAAAGCAAGTGATTAAAAAACACATACTTCGTTATTCATACCATACAAAATAATATTGGAAGAATCAGTTTCAAACCAAGGGTAATATTTAGTAGTATCTATACTTGATGCTTCAATATTTTTTATTAATAGTAATACTTTTTAAAATTACATATCTTTCCTTGGTAAAAGCTAATTTATAATTAATTTTATATGTCAATTATTTGTCTTATTCTAAAAAAATACTTTCAAGAATAATTTAAATAATATATAATTGTTATGGAGGATTAATATGTATAAAAAATATAAAAGAATATTTTTAATTGTTTTAGATTCTGTAGGTATTGGAGGAGCTATTGATTCTAAAGATTTTGGAGATATTAATGTTAATACTGTTTTACATACATTAGAAAGTACAAAGGGAAGTCTTCCTAATTTAGCTAAAATGGGACTTATGAATTTATTAAATAATAATGATTTAGAAAAAAGTGATTCTTACTATACAAGGGGAGTTTGTAAAAGTTTAGGAAAAGATACTTTAACAGGGCACTTAGAAATGATGGGAATTCTCACTACTAAACCTTTAAAAACTTTTACAGAAACGGGTTTTCCTGATGAATTAATCAAAGAATTAGAAAACAGGTGTGGTCGTCATGTAATTGGAAATGTTGCGGCAAGTGGTACTGAAATAATCAAGGAACTTGGAGAACAACATATGAAAACAGGTGATATTATCGTTTATACAAGTGCTGATAGTGTTTTACAAATTGCTGCTCATGAAAGTATTATTCCTGTTTCTGAACTTTATAAAATCTGTGAAATTGCTAGAAATATTACTTTAAAAGACGAATGGAAAGTTGGAAGAATTATTGCAAGACCTTTTATTGGAGAACCTGGTAATTTTACAAGAACTGCTAATCGTCACGACTTTGCTCTTAATCCACCCTCTCCTACTACTTTAGATAGTTTAAAAGACCATAACTTTGATGTTTTAGCAATTGGTAAAATAAGTGATATTTTTAATAACTGTGGCATTACGAAAGCTACTAAAACTAAAGATAACACGGATGGCATAGAAAAAATTAAAGAAGCTACTAAAACCGATTTTACGGGTTTATGCTTTGCTAACTTGAATGACTTTGATTCTAAATACGGTCACAGAAGAGATCCAATTGGTTATATGAAAGCTTTAAAAGAAGTAGATGATAACATTAATGAAATAAAAGCTAATTTACAAGATGATGATTTGTTAATCATAACTGCTGATCACGGAAACGATCCTACTTATAAAGGAACAGATCATACAAGAGAAAATACTCCGGTTATAATATTTAATAAAAACTTTGAATTTCCTAAAAGATTACCAAATCTTGAAACATTTGGATCAATTGGAGCAACAATTGCTGATAACTTTAATTTAACTCAAGAACTTGGTTCTTCCTTCTTGGAGTCTTTAAAATGAATTTAACAACCTGGGATTCTAGCAATTATCAAGAACTAATAAACTATTTAAATTCCAAGAAAGATTTAAAATATCAAGAATTTCAAAAAAAAATCATTAACTATGACCAAATAATTGGAGTTAAAATGGAAGAATTAAAAAAAATAAGCAAAGAAATTGCTAAAGGTGATTATAATACTTTTATCAATTTAAACAATAGTAATTATCATGAAACTATCATGATTGAAGGATTTTTATATGGTTATTTAAAACTAGATATTAATACTATTTTAGAATACTTAGATGCTTATCAAGAAAAAATTACTTCTTGGGCTCAAGTAGATTCTTGTTGTAGTAATTTAAAATTATTTAAGAAAAAAGAAAATCAAGAAATTGGTTTTAAATATACTAAAAAATTATTAAAATCTAAAAATAACTTTAGTAAAAGATTTGGTTTAATTATTCTTTTAAATTATTATTTACATGATATTTATATAGATAAAACTTTAGAACTTGTTTCTAATTTAAAAACTGATGATTATTATGTTTCTATGGCAATTTCTTGGTTAATAGCAAGTAGCTATATTAAATATCAAGAAAAAACTTTAATTTATTTAGTTAATATTAAAAATGATTTTATTTATAATAAAGCTATTAGTAAAATAATTGATTCAAGACAAATAAGTAAAAAGGAAAAAGATTTTGTAAAAACTTTAAAAAGAAATACTAAAAATAATTAGTATTTTTTCTTTTTAAATTAATATATTTTAATATGAAGAAATTATATTTATTATTGTTATTATTTTTTAGTCCTACTTTGGTATTTGCAAGCAGTACTAGTTTATTTAAAGTAAATGGTTCTTATTATGAATCTTTTCTTGAGGCTTATAATGCTGCTAGTCTTGACAATCCTTTAATTATTTTAAGTGATATAAAGTTAGATGAAAGTTTAAAAATAAGTAAAAGTATTGAAATTAATTTAAATGGTCATGAAATATCAGCTCCTAAAATGGTATTTTTACTAAATGGTGGTACTCTTAATTTAACTGGAAGTGGAACAGTTAGAGAAAGAAATCCTTATTTTGGAGCTGTTGTTGTTAAAGGAAGTGTTGATAATAAAAAGGATTATAGTATTTTAAATGTTTCTAGTGAAGTTTTACTTGAAGGTTGGTCAGGTATCATGATTGATCAAAATAATAAAAAAGGTTATGGTGTTGTTGTTAATTTTAAAGGTAAAATAAATGCTTTAAAAGATACAACAGGAGATACTGGTGTTGGCATTTATGTAAATGGTAATATTAAAGATAAAGAAAATATGCCTGAGATTAATTTATATGATACATCTAATATTAAATCAACTGGTCCTGGAATTTATTTAGCTGGATATTCTAAATTAAATTATTTAGGTAATACCGAAGGATATGAATCTGGTCTTAGTATAAAATCAGGTATTGTTAATATTAAAGGTGGTCATATTGTTGCAACTGGTCCAGATAAAACTCCAACTAGTCCAAATGGAAGTGGAACTAATGCAAGTGGAGCTGGTATTCAAGTAGAATCTAATAATTCCTATGCTGGTGATATTGAAATAAATATTACAAATGGAACAGTTGAAAGTAAAAATGGTAATATGTTCTATGAGTTTACTGCTAATAATAAAACTGATACAAAAGTTAAAAGTATAAATATTTTAAATGGAACTTTTATTTCCAAAAATGATAATTTCAAAGTATCAGATTCGTTTAAAACTAATAATCCTAAGTTTATAAGTGGTGGTAAATTTACCAGTAATATTCAAGAATATTTAAAAACTGGTAATATTAAAAATACTAATAATTACTATCAAGTAGTAAGTAAAAATAATGATACAACTAAGAATTTAGTAATTAAAAAAACTAATTTATTACCTATAATTGTTATTATTATCTTTTTAATTACTATTTTAATAAATATCTATTTATATGTAAGAAAAAAATATACAAAATAAAAAGAACCTCGGTTCTTTTATTTAATTTCTTCAATAGCACTTGTAGGACAAGTTTCAATTGCTTCTTCAACAGTTTCTTTTAAATCATCTGAAATATTATCATTAATTACTTTTGATACTCCATCAACTTCAAATACTTCTGGACAAATTGCTCCACATGCCCCACAACCAATGCATTGTTCTTCAATAACTTTTACTTTCATGTTTAACCTCCATATTAATTATATTTAATTTAATGCTTTTAAGCAAGTATTTAATTAATATTCGTTAAATTAATTAATTTATTTTTATCTATTAAATAAATACCCGTATAAGTTTCATAGTATTCTTTAATAAAATCTTGAATTTCCCTAACTACTAATTCATTACTTATATTTAGTTTATCAATTTTACTAATATCAATAGTTTGAAATAATTTTAATAACTTTAAAGTATTTTTATTAAATATATAAGTATCATTATAACAATTTTTACAAACAACTCCCCCATTTTTTAAATCAAATGTTATAATATCAGTTTCTAAACAATTATAACAATTGGTAAAATTAGGTTCTACTCCTAAAAAACTAAGATATTTTATTTCAACAATATTAGTAATAAGTAAAGGGTTAAAACCTTCATTTATTTTTAATAAAGCATTTTTTAAAATATCATATAATGAATTATTAAATGTATCTTTTAAAACACTTTTAGTTAATTTTACTAAATACATAGCATAATTCATTTTAGAAAAATCTGTAAATATATTTTTTAAAGAATTAATTGAGTTTCCTTCTATTAAAGTTGATATTCCTTTCGGTTTATAATTAATAGTAAAATTAGCTAGAACTAAAGTCATACTAATTCCTCTTAATTTACTTTTTATTTTTCTTGATCCCTTAGAAATAATAGAAATATAACCATATTCCTTGGTTAAAACATTTAATATTTTACTAGTTTCTCCATAGTTAGTTTCATTTAGAACTATTCCTTCGATGGTTGTTTTCAAAATTGTCACCTCTTATTTTATTATATAAAAGATAATAATTGATATTACCAGTTTTAATAAATAAATTCCATAATACTTTTTCCATTATATCACCATTAATATAATGTTATTATTTTTTAGTTTTATTCAAAATCAATATCATCTTTTAAACCAAGTTCTCGTAAATATTTTTCTCGATCACGCCAATTAGCAATAGTTTTAACATATAAAGATAAATATACTTTGGAACCTAAATATTCTTCTAAATCAAGCCTTGCTTCCGTACCAATTTTTTTTAGCATAGAACCATTTTTACCAATTATAATTTTTTTTAGATTATCCCGATCAACTATAATCAAAACAGAAATATTAATAACATTTTCTTCTTTTTCATATTCTTCTAGATAACAGGTAACAGAATGTGGTACTTCATCCTCCGTTTTTCTTAAGATTTTTTCTCTTACCAGTTCACAGATAATCATTGAAGTTGGTTGATTAGTTAAGTAATCATCATCATAGTATTTGATATCTTCTTTTAAATATTTTTTTAAAGTTTTAATTAGAGATTCTATATTAATATTCTTAACAGAAGAAATAGGAATTATTTCTTTAAAATCATATAATTTTTGTAATTTATCAATTTCAGCTAATAAAGTTTCTTTGTTTTTAATTTTATCTATTTTAGTTAAAACTAAAATTACATCTTGATTTTCTTGTTTTAATTTATTAAGAATGAATTCGTCTCCCTTACCAAATCCTTCTTTTATATCAACTAAAAAAAGTACTATATCAACATTGCTTGTCATTTGATAAGCTTTTTGGTTTAGGACATTACCAAGTTTATGTTTTGGTTTATGAATACCAGGAGTATCAACAAATACTATTTGAGAATCCTTATCATTATAAACTCCTTGAATAATATTTCTTGTTGTTCCAGATTTATCAGAAGTAATTGCTATGTGGCGTTCTAAAATAGCATTTAAAAGAGTACTTTTTCCAACATTAGGACGTCCAACAATACTTACAAAGCCTGATTTCATAGATTGTCCTCATTAAACATAACCGGTGTTAATTCTTTTAGAGTATAAGTTTCCATTTTATCTTTAGTATATAAGTATACCTTAGCATCTTGGTTAAAAAATTCAATTAAAACTTGTCTACAAATAAAGCAAGGAGAAGCAATTTTTTCACTTGCATTCATAATATGAATTTCTTTAAAATCGCCTTTTTTATAACCATGACTAATTGCATTTACAACAGCACTTCTTTCAGCACAAATAGTTGCTCCATAAGAAGCGTTTTCAACGTTTACTCCAACAAATTCTTGGTTATCATTAGTTATAATAATACATGCTACTTTAAAATTAGAATAAGGAGCATATGCATTATCTAATAATTTTTCTAGTTTTTCTTTCATTTCAATTCCTTTCTAAATACTCTTTAACTGGTCCATAAGTTTTTCTATGTAAAGAAGTTATACCATGTTCTTTAATTGCTTCTATATGTTTTTTAGTAGGATAACCTTTATTATTTTTAAAATCATAATAAGGGTATTTTTTATCAAGTTCTAACATCATTCTATCTCTTACTACTTTAGCAATTACACTTGCAGCTGCAATACTTAAGCTTTTACTATCACCTTTAATAATGGAATTACTTGGAATATCGGTATTAAGCCTCATCGCATCTATTAATAAATATTCTGGCTTTATTTTCATATTTTTAATAGCATCTAACATAGCAAGTTTAGTTGCTTCATAGATATTTACTTCATCTATTTTATCATTATCAATTATACCAATTCCATAGCTTACAGCATCTTTTACTAGAATATCATAAAACTCTTCTCTTTTTTTCTCACTTAATTTTTTAGAATCTGTTAAGCCTGCTAATTTATAATTAACTGGTAAAATAACGGAACAAGCAACAACTGGGCCAACTAAAGGACCACGTCCTACTTCATCAATTCCAGCTATTAAAGTAATACCTTTATTTAATAATTCTCTTTCATATGTATATAAATCTTCCATTATAAATTACTTAACTTATCTTTAATAATAGTACTTACATCTTTCATATCACATTTACCTTTTACAAGAGGAGTAAGTTCTTTCATGATAAGTCCCATATCTTTGTTACTAGTTGGTTTTACTTTTTCAAATACGGAAGCAATTATATTTTCTAATTCATCACTTGTTAATTGAGCTGGTAAATATTCTTGAAGTAAAGCTATTTCTTCTTTAGTTTTAGCAATTAAATCTTCTCTATTACCTTTTTCAAATTCTAAAATAGATTCTTTTCTTGTTTTAATACCACGACTTATAATATCAATTACTAAATTATCATCAATTACAGCTTTAGAATTAATATGTTCTAAGTCAACACTTCCTTTTATACCTCTTAAAGTTTGTAGTTTTAAAGTATTTTTTTCCTTTAAAGCACTTATAATATCTGCTTGTATTTTTTCATACATTTTAATCACCTTCCTTTATAATTATAACTTAAATAGTGAACAAAAGCAAACAAGTTTGCTTACATCACCTCACGGTGATGTGATTTCTGCTTCATAGAGATTGCAACCAATCTTCTTAACAGACTTAAATTCCGATAGTTGCTACCGTATTTTTTCTTAAAACTTAAGAAATCTTGTTCGTCCTAGTTTTTTTAACATCTAATTAAACTTTCCATATATAACTTTAATCCTTCAAACATAATATTTATACTTGCATTTAAATCTCTATCTATTTCTTGCCCACATTTTATACATTGATATTCTCGCTTGGTTAAAACTTTATATTCTTTATTTTGATTATTGCATCTACAACATATCTGACTAGATGGGTAATAAGTATCTATTTGAAAAAATTCTTTCCCTTTATACTTTGATTTATATGAGAGTTGTCTTAGTATTTCACTAAATGTGGCATCTTGAATTTTACTTGATAATTTATTTTCTTTTCCATTAATTATCATTTCGTTAGTTTTTAATTTTTCACAAGTAATAATGTCATATTCACAGGTTATATCTTTAGTTATTTTATGAATATAGTATTTTCTAGAATTAGCAAGTTTATTATAAAGTACCGCTAATTCTTTTTTGCATTTATAGTAATTTTTACTTCCTTTTACTTTTCTTGCTAATTCTCTTTGTTTTCTTTTAATTCTTTTTTCATATTTTAATATGTATTTATTATTATCATAGGTAGTTCCATCTGATAAAGTTAATATTTTTTTTACTCCTAAATCTATTCCAACAATACTTTGGGGATCTACTTTTTCTATTTTTTTATCTATTTCAAATAAAAGAGATACATAGTATTTACCAGTTGCTTCTTTTGAAATTGTAGCATTTTTAATTTCACCATTTATTTTTTTTAGATTTCTATACCCCTTTATTTTTACCCATTTTAATTTTGGTAATTTTACTCTTTTGTTTTCTAAATCTAATTCTATATTACAATATTTTTTGTTTTTATAAATTCTATTCACTGCTGCTGTATTATAACTATTTCTATTATATTTACTTTTAAACTTAGGGTAGCCACCCGTTTTATTAAATAATTTTTTAAAAGCAGCTTCTAAATTAAATAAAGATTTTCTTATTACAATACTATCTATTTCCTGTAAGAATGGTGAATTATATTTTAATGTACTCGTATAATCTTTTATATTATTATAAGAATTTTTATAACCTTCCGTTTTGATTTTATTTAAATAATAGTTATACACATATCTACTACAACCAAAGGTTTTATTAATAAAAATCTTTTGTTCATCATTTGGGTAAATTCTAAATTTATATGCCTTGTACATCTTGATCACCACCCTTTTTTACCAATGATATCATGTCATTTATTGAATATCAATAGTTTTTTATAAATTTTAGAATATTTTATTTTTAAATTTAAAAGGAACTTTATTGCTATATTTGAATTAAGTATTTTTTAGTTTTTGGTATGACTTTCCTATTGTATAAAAAAGTATAGAAATATTTATAATTTATAACCAAGTTTTTCTAAGGAATATTTAGCAAATGGAGTTAAATCTTCTTTTTTTAAATCACTTATTAAATACCAAGACCCTCCAAGGGAATCTCTTTCGTCTGAATCACTTTTTAAATAATCATTTTCTAAGTTTACTAGATAAAGTATTCCTATATGATGCAAGTCTTCAAATAAATCTTTAGACATTTTCCATTTAATATTATTACTTGCAACTGAAAATAAAGAATAACTTGAAATATCATTATCAATTTCTTCTTTAACTTCTCTTTTTAAAGTAGTAATTGGATCCTCTTTAAATTCAATTCCCCCACCTGGTAAATCTAATTTACCTTTATAACCTCCTTTAGATTTTCTTACAAGAGCTATTTTTTCATTTTTAACAATTATAGCATATGAACCTATATGAGTTTTTTTAATTATCATAGACACCTCATTTTCTATTTTTTACATCACCTCACAGCAATGTGATTTCTGCTTCATAGAGATTTATTAATCTTCTTAACAGACTTAAATTCCCATAGTCGCTACCGTATTATTTTCTCATTATGCAAAAAGACTAAACCTAAGTCTAGTCTCTATTATTTCTTTCACGTTTACGAGCATTTTTGATACCAGCTTTTTTAGCTTCACGTCTTTTAACGCCTGGTTTATCGTATGCTTCTCTTTTTTTAAATTCAGAAGGGATACCATCTCTAGCAACTTTTTGTTTAAATTTTCTTAAAGCCCCATCTAGGTTACCGTTTCTAACAGCAACATGTGTCATTCTTTACTCCCTCCCTTCGTTCTAAAATCAATATAGATTATACCAAACTTTAAAACAAAATTCAACATAATTCAACAATTTTTTTCTAAAATATTGTAGTGTTACAATTGATGTGAAACAAATTTATAGAAAAGAAGTGATTCAAGTCGTATAATATTGAGTTGATAAAAACAAATATTAACGAAAGGACTTGAATCACATGAATATTATAATAAAAAATA
>CADBSI010000007.1 GCA_902797275.1 uncultured Erysipelotrichaceae bacterium
TATATCAATGGTTAAATGAAGACTTTTTAGATACTTTATATAATTATCAAAATATAATAGTAGAAGACAGTACTTGGAATATAACAACAAGTAGTTATATAAGCACTAAATTATCTGAAACAACTTTAATAAATAATTCAACCATAGGTAAAAACACCCCAGTAGGACTATTAAATAGTTATGAATATTATTTAAGTTATAAAAATACAAACAATTCATCTGGTTATTTAAATAATGATTATTATTGGTGGTTATTAAATCCATATAGCTCTTCTCATGTTTGGTACGTTAACAGCGGCGGTGATGCTTACTACAGCAATCCTTCCTATACCCTTGGTGTTCGCCCGTCAATTAATCTAAAATCTAATATCCAACTTTCGGGTGGATCAGGAACGAAAGATGATCCATATACAATATCAGGAGATAAGGAACAGCCAACTATAAATACAACTTTATTAAATACGAGAACAATAGGTGAGTATGTAGTATTTGATGAAGATGGAGATACTTCGACCAAAGAACTATATAGAATAGTTAGTATTGAAGATGGGAAGACTAAATTAAATAAAAATGATTATATAAAAAATGGAACCACAACTTTGAGTAAAAAATTTAGTACAAGTACAACTTACGGAAGTGGTACAAGTGACGATTACTGGGATTATTATTTGAACAATACTTGGTATAATAGTTTAGCGTCAATTAATATGTTAGACAAAGGAACATATTATATAAAAGCCAGGTCGTCAGGCTCTTACAAAAATTCTTTATGTAATACTGATAATACGACTGAAACAACAAAAAGTTGTACAAAGACAACAAGTATTTGGAATTCAGGTTATGTAGGATTACAAAGATATGGAGAAATGTTTGCCAGTCAACAAGGTGGTTATAATAGTTCGAGTGATATCTGGTTAATAACACCTTATAGCTCTTCTTATGTTTGGGGCGTTGGCAACAACGGTCGTGCTAACATCGGCAATCCTTCCGTTACCGATGGTGTTCGCCCGTCAATAAATCTAAAATCAAATATCGTTATAACAGGTGGATTAGGAACTAAAAGTAATCCATTTACAATAGCTTTAAAAGATTAAACTCTTTGCTACTTTCTTTTAGAAAGTAGTTTAATACCTTTAAAACATTGAGTTTTAAAGGTATTATTATGTAATAAATAATTAACAGGAGGGATTATTATAAATATTAAAGATATTATTGATGATGCTAGTGAAGTTTTATTGCTTCTAAGACCTAGAAAGCTTGATAAAACTTTAAATATGAGTATGTTATCTTATTATGAAATTACTAAAATAGTAATTGCTTTTAAAGGAGAAGGTTGTTAGATTAAATATAATAAAAATGTGTTAAATGTATATAAATTTAAATTTTTTTAAAAAAAGTTAATTTTGGAATTTGCAAGGGTTTTATTTAACAAAAAGTTAGGTAAAGCCCATTTTTTGGCCTTTAAATCCCGAAATTGCTAAAAAAAATTTAGCAAATCAAAAAATCAGTAATTTGACTGCTTTCTCATAAATTGATAAGATGATTTTACCTGCAGGAAATTTTATTTAGGAGGTTTATGGAGAATAAGAAAAACGAAATTTTACAAGTTAGAAGTGATATTTTATTTCACGATTTATTTAATGAAAATGATATGAGTTTATTAGAGTGGACCTCTTCTCAAATACTTGAATGTGATGTTTCTAAGGTTAAAGGAAAAGTTAGAGTTATTAATATAAGATTACCTAGAACTAATGAAAAAGAAAGATCAAAGTATGTTGATTTAGTTGTTGTTTATGAAAATCAAAAGATAATAATTGAACTTAATAATAACTATAATGGTTTTTATCTAAGAAATGTTTTATATGCCTTAAATGGTTTATCAAATTACTATAATATTGATAATGCTACTTATTATGAATTGGCATCTAAAAATATCTATAAAACTATTTTAGTTAATTTAAATTGGTATAGGAACAAAGGTATAAGTGAAAAAGTTCCATCTAAAAAAGTAATTTTTTATGAATACCCACTTGATGATATTTACAAAGAAAGATATAAAATGGATTATCTTATGAAAATTATTAATATAAATCTTGATTATTATGCTAAATTAGGGTATGATAATCTTGAAAATTATGATAATTTATATAAATTATTAACTGTTAATACA
>CADBSI010000008.1 GCA_902797275.1 uncultured Erysipelotrichaceae bacterium
AGAGCTGCTGGAAATATGGACGCTAAAACTTTAGGTTATATTGAAAGTGGAGAAAAGGTTTATGTAACAGGACCTAAAACAGGAGATAGAAATAAATGGTATCCAGTTATTTGGGGAGAAATATCAGGTTATTCCTATGCTTCTAATGTTAAAAATGTTGGAACTGTTTTAAACAGTTGTGAGTACACCGATTATGTTTGTGGTGGAAAAGGAACTATTTTGACAGTATCACCTAAAACAATTTATTTAAATTTAGCAACAGGTAATACAAGTGCAACTATTTCAGTAGAAAGCCAATGTGGTAGTATTACAGGATTTACAAGTTCTAATACAAGTCTTGTTAATGTAAATAGTAGTGGAGTGGTAACAGCCGTTTCTGGTAGTATTCCATATGGATCAAAAAGTGAAACAAAAGTTACAGTAACTACTAGAGGTGGTTGCACAGATGATGTTCAAGTCATTGTTAAAAATGTTAAAGAAACACCACCTGATATCACAATTTCTGTTAGCGGTGATTCATCAACATGTAGTGGTTCTTATATAAAGGGAGCAACAGCAACTGTTGTTTGTAGATCGGATACTCCAATAACTTCGTATTCAGCTAAAATAGGCTCAACATCATATGCTGAAACTACTTCAGGGAATACAAAAACGTCAACCATTAAACTATCTTCAACTGGAACAAAAACAATAAATGTAACATGTTCTAATGCTGAAGGATCGTCAACAGAGTCAAAAAGTATTAAAATAAAAGTTAAAAATGCATCATCTTCATGTGGCTGCTCAACATATTATAATGCTTCAACGGCAGGAAGTGTTTGTGGTAGATGCACTGGCTGGACCTCGATTGGTAATGGTACAGTAGTTGATGAAAAAGATACTATGAAAACATCTTGCTCACCATATAATGGTAATATGAATAAAATTGTTTTCACAAGTTGCGTTTATCCGTCAACAACTTTAGCAAAATGTAAATATACTTTATATAAGTGTACATCATATGCGTGTAAAACCTACAAAACCTGTTGTCATACATAGGAGGGGTTATGAAAAATAAAAAAGTATTAAGAATAGTAGCAATAATATTATTTATTCTAGGAATTATCATACTTTTATTATCTTTAATTAATAAGACTGGACTAAAAGTTAAACTTTCTAATCTAGTTATAACTGATAATTCTTTAACTATTGATTATACCAATGTATCTAATAAAGTAATAAAAAATAAAAAATTTATGTTATTTTTTCAAAATGATAAAAAAGAATTAATTATGTCTACTATACTTGAAATAGATAATTTAAATATTAATGAAACAAAAACTTATGAATATATACAAGATTCTAGTTTTAAAGAAATACCTAAATATTATTATTTAAAAGAATATAAAAATGATATGGAAATTATTGAAAATATAAATTTAAATACTAAAATGGGTAAAATATTACAAGAAAAAGCTAAAGAAGTAATAGAAAAAACTTACTATTTAGAAACATTTACTAATACTACTTTAACTATTAATGATATTGAAAAAAAATTAAATGAAGAAATAGATATTTTTCATAAAAAAGAATATAATTGTTCTTTAGATAATTCTTATGTTTTAGTAAAAAAAATAAATAATAATTATAATTATGAAACCTATATTGAATGTGAAATTTTTAAAGAAGAATAGTTTGTAATTCTTCTTTTTATCTTGTAAAAATTTTAAAATATGATAAAATAAATTCAGTTAGTGGAGGTATATATGGATTATGAATTAATATCGAAAATAAAAGATAATATTGATATTGTTGAATTTATTTCTAAGTATATTCCACTTGTTAAAAAAGGTAAAAATTATTTTGGTTTATGTCCTTTTCATAGTGATAATAATCCATCTTTAAGTGTATCAAGAGAAAAACAAATTTATAAATGTTTTGTTTGTGGAGAAGCTGGTAATGTTTTTAATTTCATTGAAAAATATGAAAATGTAAGTTATAAAGAAGCTATTAAAATAGTAGGTAATAGTGTTGGTATTTTAACAACTGAGATAAAAATAGAAAATAACAAAAATCAAGTATATTATGATATGTATGATTTAGCTAATAAGTTTTATCAAAATAATTTATTTTCAAATTTAGGAACGGAAGCAAGAGATTATTTAGAAAAAAGAAAATTAGATTTTGATACTATTAAAAAATTTAAAATAGGTTTATCTTTAAATAACAATGATTCTTTATATAATTTATTACTTAAAAAAGGTTATTCTCTAGAACAAATTAATAATTCAGGTTTAGTTCGTGATAATCATGATATTTATATTAATAGAATTATTTTTCCTTTAAACAATGTAAATGGACTTATAAATGGTTTCTCAGGAAGAATTTATCACGGAGAAAATTTAAATAAATATTTAAATACTAGTGAAACTCCTATTTTTAAAAAAGGAGAAAATATTTATAATTATTTTAATGCTAAAGAAGAGACGAGAAGAAAAAAATATGTTATTTTAATGGAAGGATTCATGGCTGTTATAAGAGCTAGTACAATAGGAGTTAGTAATTGTATAGCTACTATGGGAACATCTTTAACTAAAGATCAGATTGGTTTAATTAAAAGGCTTACCAATACCGTTTATTTATGTTTAGATGGTGATAATGCTGGAGTTAATGCAACTATTAATAATGGAAAACTTTTACTTGATAATAATTTAATTGTTAAAGTAATTCCCTTAACAGATAATTTAGATCCAGATGATTATATAATAAAATATGGAAAAGAAAAGTTTTTATCTTTAATTGATAATCCAATGAATTATGAAGATTTTAAAATTAGAAGAATGAAACTTGGAGTTAACTTTAATAGTAGTGAAGAATTAGCAAGTTATGTAAATAATGTTTTAGAAGAAATAAGTTTAGTAAATGATGAAATAAAAAAAGAAATTATGTTAAAAAATCTTGCTAAGGAAACAAATGTATGGTATAATACTTTGGAAAAAAAATTAAATGAGTTATTGTCTAAGAAACAAATTTCTAAAAATAACTTGGTTTTACCTGTTAAAAAGAAAAAAGATAAATATGTTAAAACTTTAGAATTTATAATTTATTATATGTTAATTAAAAAAGAAGTAATTACTTTAGTAGAAAATAGTCATGTTTATTTTCCAATTGATGATTACCGAAAGTTAAGTCTTGAAATAATTAATTATTATAATAAATATGGAGTTATAAATATTTCAAATTTTTTAGATTATATGGAAAATGTTCAGGAGTTAAAGCCAATATTAAAAGAAATAATAAGTTTAGATTTAGATGATAATGTTTCTAACCAAACTATTTTAGATTATTTAAAGGTAATAAATGACTATAATATAACTCTTGAAATCAAAAGATTAGAGCAAATGATAATGAATGAAGTTGATCCTATTGAACAAGCTAAGATAAGTAATAAGATTAGAAATTTAAAAATGGGGAGTGAAAATAATGATTAATGAAGTAAAATCATTTGATGAAAGAAAGAAAACACTTGTTGAATTTGGTAAGAAAAAAGGTTATGTAACTTATGAAGAATTAGCTAATGAATTAAAAGGCTTAGATATTGATGCTGATAGCTTAGATGATTTATATAATGTTTTGCTTGAAAATGGTATAGATATCATTTCTGAAGAAGAGGAAGTAGGGGGAGCTGAAGCAATTGAAATAGAGTCTCCTGATAAGATTTTAGAAGATTTAGGAAATTCTAAAGATATAAAAATAAGTGATCCTGTTAGAATGTATTTAAAAGAAATTGGTCGTATCAACTTGCTTACAAGTGATGAAGAATTTGAATATGCTAAACTTGCTAACCAAGGTGATGAACATGCTAAAACTATGCTTGCTGAGTCAAATTTACGTTTAGTTGTTAGTATTGCTAAAAGATATGTAGGACGTGGTATGTTATTTCTTGATTTAATTCAAGAAGGTAATAT
>CADBSI010000009.1 GCA_902797275.1 uncultured Erysipelotrichaceae bacterium
AATATGAAAAAAATGTTAAAAGAAAATGTCTTGGTAAGAAAATTAGTAGGTATTGAAACGGCTGGAAATATAAATGTTTTATTAACTGATAAAACAGGTACTTTAACTAAAGGTAAATTAGAAGTTATAAGTGTTTTAGATAGTAATTTAAAAGAATTAAAGTTAAATGAGGTTAAAAAAAATAAATTATATTTTGATAGTATGTATTACAATAACGATAGTTCTTTTAATGAAAAAGAAATAGTTGGAGGTAATATTACTGATAAAGCTATTTTAAAATATATTGGTAATACTTCTTCTCTAAAAAAAAATATTATAAATAAAAAACACTTTGATAGTACTAGTAAATATAGTTCTGTATCAATAAAAGATAATAATTTAATTACTTATTTTAAAGGAGCAAGTGAAGTATTAATTCCTAAATGTAATAAATATTTAGTTAATAATCAAGAAAGAATTTTAGTTAATAAATATTTTATTGAAGAAAAAATAAAAGAAATTACGAAAAAAGGTATAAGAGTTTTAGTAATAGCTTATAAAAATGGTAATGAAGAACTTTCTGATTTGGTTTTCTTAGGATTAATTTTATTGAAAGATGAATTAAGAAATGAAGCTAAACAAGGAGTTAATTTAATTAAATCAGCTTCTATTAAAGTTGTTATGATTACAGGTGATGCTAAAGAAACTGCTAAGAATATTGCTACAGAAGTTGGTATTTTAGATAATGAAAATGATTTAGTTTTAACAAGTAAAGAATTAAATGAGTTAAGTGATGATTTATTACTTGAAAAACTTGATAATTTAAAAGTAGTATCCCGGGCTTTACCAAGTGATAAAACTAGACTTGTTAAACTTTATCAAAAAAAAGATTTAATTGTTGGAATGACTGGAGACGGAGTTAATGATGCCCCGGCTCTTAAAAATGCTGATGTTGGTTTTTCCATGGGAAGTGGCTCGGAAGTATCAAAAGAAGCTAGCGATATCATTATTCTTGATAATAATATTTTATCAATTTCCAAGGCTATTTTATATGGAAGAACTATATTTAAAAGTATTAGAAAATTTATAATTTATCAGTTAAGTGTTAATGCAACTGCCCTTATTTTATCAATAATAGGTCCCTTTATAGGCGTTACTACTCCCATTACAATTGTTCAAATGTTATGGCTTAATATGATCATGGACACTTTATCAGCCCTAGCTTTCTCGTATGAACCTGCTCTACTTGAATACATGATGGAGCCCCCTAAAAAGAAAAACGAAAAAATTATTAATTCTTATATGTATAATGAAATAATTCTAACCGCTATTTATTCTAGTTTACTTTGTATTTTATTTTTAAAACTACCAATTGTTCGTGAGTATTTTAGAACTAATAATAACAATAAATATTTAATGACAGCTTATTTTGCTATGTTTATTTTTATTGGTATTTTCAACTCTTTTAATGCTAGAACTTATCGTATTAATATATTTTCTAATATTTTAAAAAATAAAATTTATTTAATTATTATAAGTTTTATTATCATAGTTCAAATATATTTAATCTATTTTGGAGGAGATTTATTCAGAACCTATGGCTTAACTGCTAAAGAATTTTTAATTATTTTACTTATTTCTTTATCTGTTTGGCCAGTTGATGGTATTAGAAAACTAATCTTAAAAAAATTAAATTTAGAAAGAAATGTTTAGGTTTCTTTTTTTTAAATTTTATGATATTATTAACTTAGGTGAAAATATGAATTTAAAAAATAAAGGTTTTACTTTAGTAGAATTATTAGCTGTTATAGTTGTTGTTGCAATTATTATGAGTATTGCTACTTTAAGTATTACTAATTTTCTTGGTAATAGTAAAGATAGGGTTTATCTAAATTATGCTGCAACTTTAAAAACAACAGTTGAAGATTATTTAATTGAAGATTATGAAAATAATGGTTCCCTTCTTCCAAATGTCGGTGGTAGTAGAGAAATAAGTTTAAATACTTTAATAACTAAAAAGAAAATTGATGTATTAAAGGATCCAAATGGTGGAACTTGTGATCCCAATACAACTAAAGTTGTTATAACAAGAAATAATGATAAAGGTATTAACTTTGATTTATCATACAGTGTTTATCTTGTTTGCGAACATGCCAAGATTACCTGTAATCCTTATACTAAAGCAAAAGAATGCGTAATAACTAAAAAATAGATGCCAATAACATCTATTTTATTTATAAACTTCTAAAGTATTTTTAAATTCAATTATTTCTTTCCTAGTCAAATAAGTAATATTGCTATTATATTGACTAGGATTAAAATTACTATTATTGCTATTACTATTTAAAGTAGTTAAAAAACTCATTAAATAAGTTAAACCAATTTTTAGCATTTATAATTATTATATTTTTTTAATTTGCCTAGTATTTTGCCGGATATTTTTTATAAATTTATCATAGTAAAAAATACCTAGAAAAACTAAGTATTTAAAATAAATTGCCTATTATTACACCTTTTAATATTTTAAAGAATATATTAAAGTAATTATCTTTTGTAATATCATTTGCAACTGTTATATTTACTTCATCTATCATATTACCAAGACTATCTTTAACAACTAATTTACCTATCATATCACCCTTTTTAATAGGAAGTTTTAAAGTATTTAAAATAACATTTGATTTATATTCTTCTTTTTTATCATTTTTATTTTTTAAAACTGTAACATCTTGATTAGCAATTATTTTTATTTTAGGAATATCAGCTTTATCAATTGAAATAGTTCCTAACTCTTCTCCTTTTTTCTTAATAGTTTCTACTTTATATAAGTTAAAGCCATAGTCTAATAGTTCTGATGTTTCTTTATTTCTAACTTTTCCTTCTTTTTCACCTAAAGTAATTGCAAGTAATCTCATATCATTTCTTTTAGCCGTTACAGCCATACAATACATAGCAGCATCAGTATATCCGGTTTTAAGTCCATCTGCTCCCTGGTAAGTTTTAATTAATTTATTAGTATTTACAAGCCAAAATTGTCTATCAGTTCCTTTTCTTAAATAATCTTCATAAATACTTGTATATTTAAGGATTTCTTCATGACTAATTAGTTCTTTAGCAATAAGAGCCATATCATAAGCTGTTGAATAATGATCTTTTTCATCGAGTCCTGTTGGATTTACAAAGTTAGTATCTTTAAGTCCTAAACTTTTAGCTTTTTCGTTCATCATTTTAACAAAATTTGTTTCGGTTCCTCCAATATATTCAGCCATGGCTACAATTCCATCATTAGCACTAGCCATCATTATTCCTTTAATTAAATCTAAAACACTTATCTTTTCCCCTTCTTCAAGCCAGATCTGAGATCCTCCCATACCACTGGCATTTCTAGATACTACTACCATATCTTCTAGTTTAATTTTTCCATCTTCAAGAGCTTCCATAATCAAAACCATCCCCATCATCTTAGTCATCGATGCAACTGATGTTTTCTCATGAATATTTTTTTCATAAATAATTTTTCCTGTTGATACTTCCATAAGTAAACCACTTTTTGCATTTTGAAGTAAAGATTCATCTGCTCTAACTTTTATACTTGGTAAAAAAATACTTATTAAAAGTAAAATAATTATACCTTTTTTATACATAAACACCCCTAGTTAAATTTATGATAAAAAAATAGAACTATACGTTCTATTTCACAAATATTCCAAGATAAATTAGAAAAGCTAAGAAAATAATTGATAAAATTATACCATTTATATTTTCAACTTTTTTATGTTTATATTTAAGTCCTACAGCCATACTAATTAAAACTCCTCCAATAAGTCCCCCTATATGACCAAAATAATCTATTCCAGGAATAACAAAACCAATTATTAAATTAAGAGCAATAACTGGCAAAATACTTTGTTTCCAAGTGGCACCTATATAAACACGATAATAATAACCAAAATATAAAATTGCTCCCATCAAGCCAAATATTGCCCCACTTGCTCCAATTGAAGCATTATTTGATAAAGTTATACTAAGTAAACTACCAGTAATTGCACTGAAAAAGTAAATTAATAAAAACTTATTTTTACCATAAAAACTTTCTACTTGACTACCAATTATATATAAAGCATAACAATTACTTAATAAATGAAAAATATCAGCATGTAAAAATGTACCTGTAATTAATCTATAATATTCATGATACCCTCTAATATATGGTCCATAAACAGCAAACATATTAATTAAACTATCACTATTTCTTGTAAATAAACCAAATAAATAAATAAGCACCAAAATACCAATTAATACATAAGTAATAATTACTTTCTTAGGTGTAAAAACATCATCATTTTTAATAGCTTCATTTCTATTCTTTTCATTAATTTCATTAGTAATTTTCAAAAACAAACTAAATCCTTCTTCTTTAAAATCTAGATTACTTTTTAAATCCGAAAAATTGGTTTTTATAACATCATTTTCTACTAAATCTTTTTCAGTTTTAACATTTATATATTTATATTTTTTATCATCTTGATTAGTCTTAGTAAAATCAACATTTTCTCCTAAATCAGTAAAAATATTTAAAACTTCCATCTTTAAAGAAAAAGTTTTTTTCTTAATTTTACTAACTAATCTTCTTGTTTTAAATTTATCAAATTCCATTTGTTCATTATTATGAATATAATTATTAACTATTCTTACTATTTTTATATCTTCCGATAAGTTTTCTAACCATATTTCATTTTTAGCACCTTGAACAATTACAGGATTATAATTTTTTATCTTTATAAAATAATACAATAATTTCATTGTAATTAAATCTCTATCATTAATCATTTCTGCATTCATCTTAACAACTCCTTAATAAAAATTATATACTATTTTTTTAAATAAATAAAGAGAAAAAGAAAAAAACTAGCAAAACTAGTTTAAAAACTTTCTATGTTAATAGAAATATATTTGTGATCATGTAAACTACTACTTGCTTTTAAAAGAGTTCTAATAGCATTAGCAGTACGACCACCTTTACCTATTAATCTTGGTAAATCTTTTTCACTTACTAAAACTTCAATTGTAACTTTTTTATCATCTTCTGATGGAAACTCTTTAACAGTTACCATATCAGCATCTATTACTAAAGCTTTAACAAGTTTTTCTGTTAAAGCAACATAATTCATAAACTAACCTCTTTTTGATTCATGGAATTTTTTCATAATTCCTGCATCACTTAATAAATTACGAACTGTATCACTTGGAATTGCTCCATTATTTAACCATTTAAGAGCAATACTTTCATCAACTTTAACTGTTTTTGGTTCTGTTAATGGATTATAAGTTCCAACAAGTTCTATGTATTCTCCATCTCTTTTAGTATGAGAATCAATTGCTACTATACGATAAACTGGTTTTTTCTTACTACCCATTCTTTTTAATCTTAATTTAACTGCCATAATAACACTTCCTTTCTTTATGCACTTATAATATCATAATAAATGTTGGTTGTCAACATATTTTGGTTGACATTACAAAATAATATCATTGTTATTATCAAATTCAATATTTAAATATTTTCTACTAGCTAAGTAATCACACATATGAACAAAGCTTTCATATTTAGTCTTTGGTTTTGGTAAAATTTCATTACCATTATAATCAGTATTCCAAGGACCCATATGACTTTCAATAGCCTTAGCAACAAATTTTAATTCACTATCACTTAATTTTAATTTATCTTTATTATCAAGAATATAATTTTTAATTAAAGTTGGATGATCTACTTGAGTATACCTATTATGAGTTAAACCACTTTTTAAGCCATCATGTAAAATTAAAGTCATTATCATCAAATCTTTTTCATCACTTGTATATTTATCACCTATAGTTGGATTATCAAGTAAATCTTTAGCTAATAAAACAGCTGCTTTTACATGTCTTACTAATCCTCCATCTCCTAGAGTAAACTTTGGATGATATTTTCCAGTAGATGATGCTGGTATAGTAAAGAAATAATCAGGAAGTAAATTAATCATTACTTCACAACTTTCTTTAATATTTTTGTTTTTTATATAACCTAATTCTTTTTTAAAATAATCTTTTTTTTCCATACTACTCTCCTACAAAATTAATTAATATACTATTTTCTACATATATTTTATCATAACTTATTAATAAATTAGTACCATTATCAATAATTAGACCTGATTTTATTAAATCACGAATATTATATAAGTCAAGTATATTTACTTTATATCTTTTAAAAAACTCCGATTTATTAATTCCTGATATTTTTCGAAATCCAAGTATTAAAGCATAAGAAATAATATCTTTATCACTTAATATTTCTAAATTATCTAAGTAATTACCAGCAAAATACTTTTTTAAACTTAAAGTATTAGTATAACGACAATTACCCAAATAACCACTAGCTGATACTCCAAAGCCATAATAAGGTAAATTATTCCAATAAACTAAATTATGTTTAGCTTCATACCCAGGTTTACTAAAATTACTAATTTCATAATGATTGAAACCAGACTTTTTTAATTTATTTATTATCAGTTCATACATTTCATAATCTAAATCCTCAGGAATGTTTTTTTCTTTTATAATTTTTAAATAAGTATTATTTTCAATAATTAAAGAATAAGTTGAAATATGAGTTATATCTAAACTTAAAATATTATTAATATCATAAGCTAAATCTTTTAAAGTTTGATTTTTAAGTCCATAAATTAAATCAACATTTATATTAGTAATATATTTTTTAATTAAATTTATTTTCTCTTTAACTAACTTAAAATCATGATTTCTTTTTAAATATTTTAAATTTTCATTTATAGTACTTTCAACTCCCATACTTATTCTATTAACTTTATTAATCTTGAATAATTTTAATTTTTCTTCATCAATACTTTCAGGATTAACTTCTATAGTAAACTCTAAGTTATCAGATAATTTAAATATTTTTATTATTTCAAATAATTTTTTAAACTCAGTTATATTTAAAGAACTTGGAGTTCCTCCTCCTATATAAATAGTTTTTATTATTTCTCCCTGGTATTTTTCTTGAACTTCTTTTTTTAAACTATCTAGGTACAAATCAACTTGTTTTTCATTATAGAAAAACTTAGTAAATGAACAATACGAACAAATTGATTGGCAAAATGGAATATGAATATAAACGGAATTAGTCATTTATTTCCTCATTAGATAAAACAGTTAAGAAAGCTTCTTGAGGTATTTCAACATTACCAATTTGTTTCATTCTTTTCTTTCCTTCTTTTTGCTTTTCTAGAAGTTTTTTCTTTCTTGATACGTCTCCTCCATAACATTTAGCTAGAACATCTTTTCGCATAGCTTTTATGTCTGATCTTGCAATTATTTTAGAGCCAATAGCAGCTTGAATTGGAACAACAAACATTTGTCTTGGAATAATTGCTTTTAAGTTATTAACAACAATTTTTCCTTTATTATATGCAAAGTCTTTATGGACAATAGTTGATAAGGCATCAACAACGATACCATTTACTAAAATGTCCATTTTAACTAAATTACTAGGTTTATAGCCAATTACTTCATAGTCAAATGAAGCATATCCTTTGGAAATACTTTTTAATTTGTCAAAGAAATCATAAACAATTTCTGATAGAGGAAGTTCATAATGTAAAATTGCTCTTTCTGGAGTTAAATATTCAATCTGTTTATAAATTCCTCTTTTATTTTG
>CADBSI010000010.1 GCA_902797275.1 uncultured Erysipelotrichaceae bacterium
ATTCCATCTAAAATATTATTTCTACTTTGAGGATCAACAGCAACTGTTGGTTCATCTAAAAATATTATCTTTGGTTTATGGGAAACTCCACAAGCAATATTAAGTCGTCTTAATAATCCTCCTGATAATTGTTTAGGATAAAATTTCATAAATTCTTTTAACCCAACAAGGTTAATAGCATCCATTACATATTTTTTTCTTTTTTTATCATCACTTATATAAAGACCACAAAAATAATCAATATTTTCATAAACAGTTAACTCTTGAAAAACTGATACCTCTTGAAATATTACTCCTATTTCTCTTTTTAAATCATAAGAAGTTGGGGTTATTTCTTTATCCATAACTTTAATACTTCCTTCATGTTTTAAAAGAGATAATATGCAATTAATAGTTGTAGTTTTCCCCGATCCATTAGGCCCTAGAAGTCCTAATATTTCTCCTTTATAAACTGAAAAACTAATATCATTAACTGCCACTAAATTTTTATATTTTTTAACTAAATTTTTAACTTCAATAATTTTTTCCATATAATCCTTTCTAAAAACCCCATTTAATTGATTTAATAATAACTTCAATTATAAATAAAATTGGTATTATACTAGTTATAATAATTAAACTAAGTTTTTTCTTATCATTTAAATTAAAATCTTGATAAAATATATTTTTTATTTTTAAAATCAAATTCTTAAATACTAGAATAAATATAATAGATCCTACTATATTTAAAATAATATCATCTATATCAAATGAACCAGTATTTGTTAATACTTGCATTAATTCTACCCCTATAACTGTTAAGAAAATTATACTTATTTCTTTAAAGATATTTTTCTTTTTATCCTTGATAATTAAAAGAAATGATAAAGGGGTAAGCATAACTAAATTACCTAAAATATTTAAATACTTAGTTCTTGTTAAAACATTACTTTTTAAATAATTCTTAATACTTTTAAAAGGAATAAGATTACCACCTTTTAAATATTTAATATTACTAAGTTTAAAAGACATATCCACTCTTTTAATAACCATAGTTATACTAAATAAAAGAATTAAATAAAAAATTATATAACAAATAATATTTTTATTATAAGTTTTTAAATTATTTTTATATATTCCATAACTAAATAAAAAGAAAAATAAAGAAATAAATAAAATAATTGCTTTTAAATAAGTCATGTTAAACAAAAACTTAGTTCTTGGATTAAATAAAACAAAGAAATAACTTATAAAAAAAGATATAAGTAAATATTTTAAATAACTTTTAATATTTATTTTTTTTAAAATTAAGTTTATAGTAAATATTAAAATAATTAAGAATATAATAAGTAAATAAATCTTATAGTTATTCATGAATACCTCTATTTCTAATTAGAAAATAAGTAATTGGTCTTATTATTCCTAAGGTAAATACATTAATAATTGTTATGATATCTACATATTTTTTTAGATATTTTTTAATTATTAGATGACTCATAACAGTATTTAAAATAAAACTTAGAATTAAAAGAATAATAATACTAATAAATATTAAGGTATCATAGTTAGTAGTAATTGTTAAAGATAAAACAAGAAATATAAGTAAAAATAAATCAGTTAAGAAAATACCAAAACCTAGTTTATTTTCATGAAAAGTTTTTCCAAGTATTATTTTATTATAAATAGGAATAAAGGCTAATTTAGATTTACTTACTTTATAAATAAAGATACTTTCAAATATATAGTCATTTAATAGGTAAATGGTTAAACAAACTAAAAACAAAATCCATAAAATGTAGATTGAGGTTAGAAAGCCTATTAAGACTAACACACTAATTTCTCCCATAACTATTCATGTTTTACATCAATGCCACCAAAGACACAAGTTGCATTTATATAAATAACTGGTTTTTCTTTGTCATTTGCTTTTAATTTCTTAGTTTCAACACCTCCAAAAATAGCAAATGGTTTTACTTTAACTTTCACGTTTTCTGGTACTAATAAATCAATTCCTCCAAAGAAAGCCGTAGCATCTATATAAACATCTTCTTTGATAAGAGAATTTCTTAAATCACATTTAAGTCCTCCAAAAAGTGCTGTTAATGCAAGTTTTTCTAGTTTTTCTTTATCATAGTTAATTGTTTGACCTGAGAAAATGGCTAAATACTCATTATCTTCATTTATCTTTTTTTTCTTATCATCATATTTCTTTTTACATATTAAAGATACTCCAATAATAACAAAAATAATTGGTAAAAGTAATTTTAATATTAAAGCAAAATCAATTATATCAAGAGATGCAAGTAGTAAAAAACATCCTATTAAAAGTCCTATGAAATTACTAATTTTATCAAGATCTGTTATTAATCCTATAAATGAAGGAATAATTATAAATAAAGTCCACCAACCACTAAAAAAGATATTAAACTTTATTATTTCTAAACTATTAAGTCCTAGTAAAATACCAATAATTATTAAAACCAATCCCCATAAAATATTTTTAATTTTCATTTTTCCTCCTTTAAAACCCATTTATTATCTGGATTTTCTTCTAGTAACATCAATGCTTGAAATTCATATGATAACAAATCACTTATTTGTTTATCAGTAAATAAAATGGTATCATTAGCAGAAAGCGTTGCTATTCCATGAGTGAATAACCACATTTTAAGATGAAATGATTTAATATCTTTATCACTTAAATTCGTACTAATTCTAATAATATCTTTTATTTTCATATAATCTGTATCAAGAATAAAATCACTTGGTAATAATTTATTATCACTCATGAATAATATTTTAAATAATTTTTTTTCATCTCTTGAAAACCTTATATAATTAATTCCAATTTGTTTATATAAAGGCATATTACCTAGTTTGTTATTTAATAAATAATCATAGAAATAAGTATCAATCTTTTTCCCAAGTTCAAGTTTTAATTCTTCTGTATTTTTAAATTGATAGTAAATTGGACGAATAGATGAATTCAATTCCTTTGCAATTCTTCTATTACTAATACTATTTAAACCTTCCCTTCTTGCAATAGAAAATGCTGTATCTAAAATCATTTCTTTGGTTATTTTTGTTGTATTTGCCATTATTTTTTCTTCTTTCTATTTTTTGGTTTTCCTTGATAATTTCTAATTATACTAAATATATTTGCAAGAATTACACATAAAAGAGAAACACCCAGATAAGGATTTTTACTACTTTTATCAACAAAACTAATAACTAGAAATATAATTCCTGATAAAATTAAACCAATACTTGCTATCATTAATAACTTATTAATATTTTCTTTTTTCATAAAATCTCCTTTATAAAGACAATTATTTTAGGTACAAAAATAATTAAACCAACGATAAATGAAAAAATTGCTAATACTAAAACACTTCCAGCTGCAATATCCTTAGCATTTTTAGCATTTATATCAGTTTTTAAAGTAATCATATCAACTACTATTTCAATTGCTGTATTAAATAGCTCTGCTCCTATTACTAAACCAAATAAAATTAAACAAGTAATAATTTCGTATTTATTAATTTCAAGGATTATTCCAAACAAAATTACTAAAAACATCACACATAAATGAATCTTAATATTTCTTTCCTTGTAAACACAGGTTTTAAATCCTTCAAAAGCATGTTTAAAACTATCAATTAAATTCTTATTTTTCATAACTCTCCTTCAAAATAAACTTATTTATAACTTTAATAAATATTATTAAATAACTAAGAGAAAGTAAAAATCCTGATATGACATCACTTACAAAATGAACTCCTAAATATACTCTACTAACTCCGATTAAAACAATAATTAGAGAAAGAAGCGTTATTAAAAAAATCTTTAATTTCTTATTTTTAAAATATTTATAAATAAAATAAATAAGTAAACCATAAAAAGATAAACTAACCATCGAATGACCTGATGGGAAAGAATAACCAGTTTCAACTATTAAAAACAAATCACTCGGTCTTGGTCTTTTAACAATAAATTTTAATACTTGATTAATAATTGTTATTAAACCTAAATTAGCAGTTATAATAAAACTAAGTTTTTTATTTTTAAGTAAAAACGATAAAAGCGTTAAAAGTATTAAAACATAAGGACTACCTAAATTTGTAATAATTAAAAATATCTTCGTTAAAAGAGGTGTTCTTATTTTAAATAAACTAAATGCTAATTTATCAAATTCTAATATTTCCTTTTCATAAACGCTTTCTAAAATAAAACCAGTTATGACTAAACAAATTATAATAATAAATAATAAATAATTCTTTTTTAAAAATTCAATTATATTTTTCATTTATTTTTAATAAAAGAACCAAATGGTAAACAAGCCATTATAAATTCTTTCATACTACCTCCACAATACAATTGTATCACATGATACAAAATTTGCAAGTACTTTTTTAATTGAGTTTTATCTTTTTACAAGTTTCACTAAATAAGTAAGGAAAAAGTAACTTAAAATTATCTAATTTTCTAAAGATTTTAAAGTATTATTCTTAGTTATAATTAAAGTTTTAATATCAGTTTTAGTTAAATTAAAGTTTTTATTTTTAGTAAATTCATCTAAATATAATATTTTTTCTTCTAGTTCTTTATTTTCTAAAAGAATTAAATTATTTAAATAATCCATTTTTTCTCACCTAATACTTAATACTATAAAATGACTAAAAAAACAAGACTTGAAAAAATCTTGTTTTTGTGATAATATATGACCTAATTTAAGGTAGAAGTTTTATCATTTGTAATTCTTCCATCTTGGTTTAAAGGAATTTTTTCACCTAGAAAAATTGGCTTTGGTTTAACAATTACTTTGAAAAAGTCTTTGTTTCTAGCCAGTATTTCTCTTAAAGATCTAATATCATCTCCTACCATTTTGCTTTTTTTAGCATCTACCCCGAGAGATTTTATATTAAGTTTTCTTGAAATATATAAGGCTCTATATAAATGATATCTTTGACTTACTAAGAGAATATTTTTAGCCTCAAAGATATAATTTGCTCGGTAAATACTATCATAAGTTGAAAAGCCAGCATGATCCATAAAAATATCTTCTTCTAAGACTCCCTTAGAAATGGCATATTCTCGCATTACATTAACTTCATCGTAATTTGCTTTACCATGATCTCCTGACATAATTATCTTAGGAGCCTTTTTATTTTTATACAAAGAAATACCTGTATCTAATCTTTCTTTTAAAAGTGGGCTAGGTTCTCCTTCTCTAACCCCAGCACCTAGTATTAAAATACAATCAAAAGTATTGTTAATTTCTAATTCATTTTTAATACTATCTTTGGTACTTAATTTAACATATAAATCAATTCCAACAACTAGAACTAAACCTATTATTAATATAATAAAAATATATTTAATTAATTTTTTCATAAACATCATATATATTATATCATTAAATTAGAAAAAGAAAAACTATTCCTCGTATCTAACTTCATTCATATAGTTAAATCCACTTAAAAAGTAATCATTATTATAATCTCTTACTCTATTTTCCATTACATCATTTATAGGAATAATTGTATAATCTTTTAAGATTACATATTTATAAGTAAAAGTTAAAATTTCATCATAATACTTAGTTAAAGATTTAATTTTAACTAAAATATTCTTAGTTTCATTAGTATTAGTATCAAAATATTTCATTATTTCATAAAAAGATTTATCAGTTTTAACAATTCTTTCATTATAAATTCTAATTATTTTTTCACTTTTATAAGAACTATCAATTTCTTTAAAAGTTGGATATTTTTCATTTCCATACATAATTATATAAAGTTTATTATCATAAACATATGCATAAGTTGACATAAAGTCATAAGAAAACTTAGAACCTAAATATTCCATAGAATAATTTTTGTGTTTAGTAAGATTATTATAACTAGCATTTTCATACATACTATAATCATCTACTACTTTATTATCTAAGTTATCATCATTTAAAGTATATAAATTATCACTATAATCATAAAAACTAATATCAGCTCCATATCCAGGAACAATATTCATAACTTTAATATCACTTGAAATATCATATACTTTTTTATAAATAAATTCTCCATCATCTAACTTATTAGGATTAAAAACATAAATTTTATTATCACTTATAAACGCATAATTACGAAAACTTGTATTATCGTTTAAAATATTTAAATTTTCAATTTGCTTATAATCATTTATATTTTTCTTTTTCATTTTAACTACATATTTTAATAACTTACTTTTACTATTATTAGTTATAGTAGAATTATTTTTATCATTTTTATTGTTAGAATTATTAGAATTATTTTTATTTGGTAGTAGTACTATTAAAAGTATAAGAAAAATTACTACTAGAAAAAGAATTATAATTAATTTATTTTTATTTTTCATAATACCTACTTTTCTATATAACCGGTTATTTTTTTAGAATACATGTCATCTGTTATAGATTTATATCTTTTACCATCATAGTCATCAGTAAAGCCATTATAAGCTTTATAAATTTCATTAGTTTCAGTATCATATACTCTTTCATAACCAAGAGTTGCATCACTTTGTTTTTGACTCATAATATCAAATGATTTATTTCTTTTATTCCAAGAATCCATTATTCCATCACTTATTTGATTACCTATTGCTCTAATTTGTTGGAAGTTTTTCATGACTGTATCTTGTTGTTGATTAAATCCATTTATAAAGGTATCTGTGAATTCTAGTGAAGAACAAATAGTATTCAATATATCTTGCCAATCTATAAGTTCATCTTTTGGTGTTGTAATAAAGATAGCATCATATACATTTAAGTATTGTATATCTATTTTTTTACCTGACATGATATTCTCATTAACATAGTATGGTCCTGGATCATATACATAAGCAGTAAATATTCCTTCACCATCTTTACCATTAGCATCTTTAAATGTTGCTCTTAGCATATCTCCACCTAAACTACCTTTACCTAAATTTTCACTTACAGTAAAATCTGTTAAAGTTGGAAATGTAAAGGTACTAGTATTATTTAAAGTACCTAAATCATTAAATATTTTATAAAACCCTTCCGTATCTTTAGTGGCAATTACTGAAGTTTTTGCAAACATATCATTTGGATAATATTTTTGTTGCCATCTTTTTGCATCAACTGATTTATTATAACCTTCGGTTTTCATATTAAAGAAAAACTGATAAGTAGGATTTTCTGGATTATATACTTTAATTGTATAATGAATAAAGTCTCCTAAAGTATCTACTTTCCATCCTTTTGGTTTTTTAATATTAAAATAAGAATTACTATAATCTTCTAAAACAATATTACTAACTTCACTTTTCCTAATTTTTAATTTACTATCAGGATTAATCATACTAATTCCTCCCTTCTTGCCAAGTAAAACAACAAGTAATACAACAATTACTACAAAAAGACCTACTATCATTAAATTTTTTTTATCTTTGAAATTAAAATTTTTAATTTTTTCTTTCATATCTTTTATTTTTTCTTCCATATAAACTCCTATCACTGACTAGTATATCTAAAATACTTAAAACTAACAATAAAGTTTCCATTTTAATCAATGATTATTTTGGAAACTTTTTTTATTTACTTGACACAAAATATTTTTAAATTTAAAAAAATATAGTACAATAACTTTGGTGATATTATGTTTAAAGATTATTTAAATTCTTATTTAGAAAAGCTAAATTGTACAACTACTGAGTTAGCAAATATAACAAATATTAATAAATCAGTTATTAGTAGATATAGAAATGGAACCAGAATACCTAAACCAAATAGTAGTCAATTAAATAGTTTAATAAACTCACTTATTATTCTTAATCAAGAAAATAATAATATTTTAGATAATAAAGAAATCGAAACTAATTTAAGAAAATCTCTTAATAAAGATGAATTTGATTATAACACATTAAGTAATAATTTAAATGAATTAATAAATGGTTTAAATATTAATTTAAAAGATATGTCAAAGTATATTAGTTTTGATTCGTCTTATATATCAAGAGTTAGATATAATAAAATTAAACCAAGTGAACCTTTAACTTTTATAAATAAAATATCTAATTATATAAAAATTAAATATACAAGTGAAACTGATTTAAATACTTTAAAAGAATTTTTTAACCAAGAGAATTTTATAAATTTAGAGAAAATAGTAAAAGATTATTTACTTAATAATAAATCTAATAATTATATAAGTGATTTTTTAATTAATCTTGATAACTTTGATTTAAATGATTATATAAAAGTAATTAAATTTGATGAATTAAAAGTACCAAACTTATTAATATATCATGTTAAAAATAAAAATTATTATGGTTTAGAAGAAATGAAAATGGCTGAGATTGATTTTTTTAAAGCAGCTGTTTTAAGTAAAAATAAAAGTGATATTTATATGATGAGTGATATGAAAATGGAAGATATGGCAAGTGATATAGAATTTGGTAAAAAATGGATGCTTGGAATTGCTTTTTGTTTAAAAAAAGGAATACATATTAATATTATTCATAATTTAGATAGACCGTTTAAAGAAATGATTTTAGGTCTTGAAAGTTGGATACCTCTTTATATGACCGGTTTAATTAACCCTTTTTATTTAAAAGATTATAAAGACAATGTATTTGAACACTTAAATTATTTTAAATATCCAATTAGTTTAACTGGAGAAGCCATTAAAGGTCATCATGAGAAAGGTAAATACTATTTAACTACCAATTTAAAAGAAATAAATTATTATCAAGAAAAAACTAATAATTTATTTAAAAAAGCCTTACCATTAATGGAGATTTATAATAATTCAAGTACTAATTTCTTTAAAAGCTTTTTAAATAATAGTTTAAATATTAAAGAAAAAAGAGAAAGATATTTAACTAGTTTACCTATTTTTACCATTGAAAATAATTTATTATTAAGTATTTTAAAAAGAAATAATTTAAATGATGATGAAATAAATAAAATCTTAGACTATAAAAAAGAAGAAGAAAATAATATTAATTTAATTTTAGAAAATAATATTATAATTGATAATTGTTATGAATTTGATAATTCTTATTTAGCCTTAGAAAATATTTTCTATGAGAAAAAAATTTATTATACTAAAACTGAATTTAATAAGCATTTAAAAAGTACTAAGGAGTATGCTAAAAAAAATAAAAATTATTTTTTAAATATTAGTAATAATAAAGTTTTTAAAAATATTAATATAACTATTTTAAATAATAACTATGTTATTGTTTCTAAAAGTAATAATCCTGTTATTCATTTTGTAATTAAACATGAAAAATTAATGAATGCTATTATTAATTTTTATCCCATAGTAAAAGAGTAAGAAAAACCTTACTCCTTTTTTTAACCACCTGCTCCGGTAGGACCGGTTGGACCTGTTGGACCTATTTAACCAGTTGCTCCGGTTGGACCTGTTGGACCTATTTCACCAGTTGCTCCGGTTGGACCTGTTGGACCTATTTCACCAGTTGCTCCGG
>CADBSI010000011.1 GCA_902797275.1 uncultured Erysipelotrichaceae bacterium
CCAGTATTCTTACATACATTACATCCTTTTCCATGACAGTTAACACATGTAATATCTACTTCTACAGATGGTTCAGTAAATTGATAATAACTTGGTCTAAATCTTGTTTTTGAATCTTCTCCAAATAATTTTTTAGCAATTTCATCAAAAGTTCCTTTTAAATCACATAAACTTATATCTTTATCAACTAATAAACCTTCTATTTGCATAAATTGGTGTGAATGAGTGGCATCATCATCATCTCTTCGATAAGTTTTACCAGGACAAATTACCCGAATTGGTTTTTCACCTTTTCCTTCTAACATAACTCTAGCTTGTACAGGAGATGTTTGACTTCTAAGTAAAATTTTATCATCTTCTAAATAAAATGTATCTTGAGCATCTCTAGCTGGATGACCTTTTGGAATATTCAATAGTTCAAAGTTAAAATGATCTTCTTCAATTTCTGGCCCATCTACAACATCATATCCCATAGACATCATCAATTCTTCTACTTCTTCAATTACTTTTTCTAAAATATTAGGAGCCCCCACTTTAACCTTAGTTGCTGGAAGAGTTATATCTATACTTTCTTTTACTAGTTTTTCTTGTAATTCTCTTTTTTCAATTTCTTTCATTAAAAAATCAAATTTTTCTAAAACTTCTTGTTTAATATTATTTAAAAACTTCCCATACTCTTTTTTTTCTTCATTTGGTATTTCTTTCATTTTTAAACTTAAATTAGTAATAATTCCTGATTTTCCTAAATATAAAGCTTTAATATTTAATAAATCATTCTTTGTTTTAATTGTTTTTAATTCTTTTTCTAAAGAACTAATTATATTTTCTCTTTCCATATTTTTTTCCATTTATATCCACCTCTTAAAAATAATCTTATATATTCTGCTATTTCTTTTTTTCTTTCATCTTCTATTTCATTTCCCTCAAATACGGCATGTCTACCATCTTTAATATAAGTTAAATATTTTTCTTTACTACTGATTTTTTCATATATTATCTTACCGTTTTCAAGTGGTAAAACTTGATCAGCATCACTTTGAATTATTAAAGCTTCACTTTTAATTTTATTTAATAACTCATAGTTATTTTTAACTAATTTAACAAATTCTAAAAAGAACGGAATTGAGGTATGAAATACTCGATCAAATACTTCTACATAATCTTTATAATCTTTATTAGTTAAAATATCAATTTTATTTTGTTTTAAATTTAAATAATTATAAGCAGCATTGATAAAAACAATTTTTTTAACTTCTTTATAATTAAATGAAGTAATACCTGCTAAAACTCCTCCCATACTATGACCAATTAAATAAATTGATTTATAGCCATGACTTATTAATTCTTGAATTTTTTTATTTGTAAAGTCTATCCAAGCTTGATAACCAACCTTTTGATAATCATAACATGGGTGATGACCTGGTAAGGTATAAGCAAAAACATCAAACTTGTGATCAAACTCCAAATAATTCATCAAATATTCATTGTCATATAATGAACCAACAAAACCATGAACAATTAAAACAGCTTTTTTCATATTCCTCCTTAATATAATAAAAAGAATGGCAAAGAAGTCATATAGACGGTACCATTCTTATTTTAACTTAGAATTCTTAACGCGAATAACGATTTATTTTGAAAAGTGAATTCATTTAAATTTATTATTAGTTTACACCTACCACTAACTCTCTTGAAATAAATATTTAAATTACTACTCTTTTCGCATCAATAAATATAAGCATATTGTATCATTTAAGTTTTAATTTGTAAATGTTTTTCAAAAAGATTTTAACTAATTGTTTAGCCAAGTATTAATTTCATCTATTGTAGATTTAATCAAAAATAAGTACTTTTTTAGTTAGTTAATTATTTTTGTCTTTCTTATATTTCTCTATTGCTTCTTCTGAATTATCATATTTATCAAAGTATTCATATATTTCTTGGATAGATTTTGAAACCTCAGCATATGCTTTTATTAGATCTTTACCATCTTTTTCTCTTACATCTATTTCTTTTTTTTGTTTTTTTTCCTCTTTCATAAATATTCCTTTCTTATTATTTTAAAGATTGTACGTTTAATATTTTTTTATTAAAATAAATTTTAATTTGATTTTTTTGTATTAAATTCATCAAGTAATTCTTGATATTTTTTTAAAGCTTCATCTAGGTTGATAGGAGGCGATAACAACTCAGAATGATGAGATACGCCATAGCTATTTTTTTCACGTTGCAATAACTTAATCATTGTAAGAATTTCTTCGTAAGTTTTAACTGGATCATTTAAATTTATAACGTCGTCCTCTATTAAATTAGTAATTCTTTCATAAAATTCTTTTGCAACTTCACCACTAAAAATTTCATTATATTTTGCCCATTTGTTAGATTTGAAATAACGGCATCCTACAGTATTATTCATATAATTTAAAAATAATTCTTCTAAAATTTCAGACTTTCTTGTGAAATGCACCCTTTAGAGTAGACATTATAAAAAAAGACTTTTAAAAATATGTTAGAATACACTTCCGAAAGGAGGTGTTTTTCTTA
>CADBSI010000012.1 GCA_902797275.1 uncultured Erysipelotrichaceae bacterium
CCTACTTAAATAATAAAACTACTAGAGAAACTAAAGCTATTATTAAACGATACCACATAAATATATTATAATCGTGATTTTTAATATATCTAAGTAAAAATTTAATACATAAAAGTCCAGAAATAAATGCTACTGAAACTCCCATTATAAATACTGTAGGATTATAAGTTATTAAAGACAACATCTCACCTTTTAAAACTTTAATAGCAACAGCTCCGGCAACAACTGGGGCTGATAAGTAAAAAGAATATTTAGCTGCATCTTCTCGATTAAACTTTAAACATCTTGCAGCAGCAATCGTAGTTCCACTTCTTGAAAACCCAGGAATTAAAGCACATACTTGACTACAACCAATAATAATTGCATCCTTTAATTTCATATCTTTAAAACTTTTATCTTGTTTATTATATCTATCACATAAATAAATAATTATTCCCATTAAAGCAAGACATGATAAAATCAAAACATAATTACTACGAACTAATTCATCAATTTTTTCTTCAAATAAAACTCCAATAATTGCAGCTGGTATAGTTGAAACTACAATATACCATAAAATTTTTCCATTAGTTGTTTTAACTCCCTTAGTAAAACCATCTTTAATCATATTTAAAAAGTCTTTAAAGAAGTAAACTAAAATAGCTAAAAGTGTTCCAAAATGAAGAGCTATATCAAAACACATTTCAAAGTCCCCTGTAATAAAAGAACCTATTCCATAAATATCTCGAAATATAATTAAATGTGCACTAGATGAAATAGGTAAAAACTCCGCAATCCCCTGAATAATTCCTAAAATAATTACTTGTAATATTTTCATAACACACCTTTCCTAATTAAGTATATCACAAAATATTTTATTTTAATATTTTTTTAAAAAATTATTTATTAAAATCTTCAATAATGTCATTAATTTTTATTATTTCTTTGATTACTAATTTATCACTATACTTAGTTTTAATTAATTCTTCTATTATATTAATATCATTATTTTTAATTTTATTATATTTATTAACAACCTTATTTTTAGTAATAACAATACTTTCTTCATCACTTAAATATTTATCAGAATTTACTTGCATAATACCATATACATTTAAATTATTTAAACGATGTTTTATCATTTTAATATACTTATTTAATCCTGAGTTAATATAATTTTCATAGATTATAAAACTATATAAAACATTTTCAATAGTTTTATTTTTGTTTTTTATTAAATAACTATATTTATTTTTAAACTTAGCATAATTTAAAATTACATATTCACGAAAACGAACATCATAATCATTTTTTTCTTTTTTAGGATTAGTCTTTTTAGATTTTTTTAATATTTGATAAATATATAAAATTATTAAAACCCAAATAAAATTTTTAAATTGATTCATATCTATAAAAGCATCTTCAACTTTAAGTAAATAGAAATTATATACTATAATACTAATCATAAAAGTTAATAAAGTATCTTTATAATAGTTTTTTTCATCAATCAATGTTTCTTTATTAGAAATAATATATTCGTTGATAATATCAAATAGTAAATATAATATAATTATTATAAATGTATAATTTTTTAATTCTTTAAAAATAGAAGCAACAATAATTAAATAAATGTTTGGTAATAAATAAATTAAAGTTTCCTCTTTAGCTTTATTTTTTACTAATTGCATTATTATAAATAAAATTATTGCTAATAATACTTCTAAAACAGTTATTTTAAAATTCATAATTCCCCCTTAACAAGGTTATATAATATCATATTTTTTAATAAACATCAAATTATGATAAAGAAAAATTTAATTTGTATTTTTTATGTTATAACATATTTGAAAAGATATTTTAATTTTAAAAATATCAAAATAACTTTTAAAAAGGAGAAAAATTTTATGAAAAAAATTTATATTATTACAGGTGCTAGTGGATTTTTAGGAAATAATATTATAAGAAAACTAATGAAAGATGATGATAATGAAATAAGAGCTTTAGTTTTAAACGGAGAATCAACAAAATCACTAGAAAATTTACGATGTAAAATATATTATGGAGATGTTACTAAAAAAGAAACTTTAACTTCTATTTTTGATAATATTGATTGTAAAAATGTATTTGTAATTCATTGTGCTGCAATTGTGTATATAAAATCAAAATATAATCCACTTGTTTATAATGTCAATGTTAATGGTACAAAAAATATAGTTGATAAAGTTTTAAAAACAAATGCAAAACTTATTTATATTAGTAGTGTTCATGCAATTCCAGAAAAAGAAAATAATGATTTAATTGAAGAGATAACTTATTTTAATCCTGATAAAATAGAAGGCCTATATGCAAAAACAAAAGCAGAAGCAGCAAAATATGTTATGGATTCAATAAAAAACAAAAACTTAAATGCTTGTATTATTCATCCATCAGGAATTATAGGACCATATGATTATGGTAATAGCCATCTAACTCAATTAGTGAAAGAAATAACAAATGGTAAATTATTTGCTTGCGTAAAAGGTGGATATGATTTTATAGATGTTCGGGATGTAGTAGATGGCATTATTAGTGCTTGCAATAAAAATAATAAAGGCGAATGTTATATTTTATCTAACAGATATATTACAATTAAAGAACTAGCTGATACAATTTGTGATATTCAAAAAATAAAAAGAATAAAAATAGTATTACCTATTGGTTTAGCAAAACTAATTGCTCCATTATTCGAAATATATTACAATTTAAAAAAACAAACTCCCCTTTTTACAAAATATTCATTATATACATTGTCTTCTAATTCTAATTTTAGCAATGAAAAAGCTAAAAAAGAACTAAATTTAAAAAACAGAAATATAAATGATACCATAAAAGATACTATAGAATGGATAAAAATAAATAAATAAATAACAATTATTATTTAAGTAAGATTAGTATAAAAATGAACTGAACCCCAAAAGTTGGACAGTTTATAAATAGTTTCTAATTAGAGGATTGTAACCTGTAATTTACAGGGGACAGTCCTTTTA
>CADBSI010000013.1 GCA_902797275.1 uncultured Erysipelotrichaceae bacterium
CTCTTTTAGTTTTAGAATTTCTTCTTTTGATAATCCAGTTGCCTTCATAATGTCATATATTTTAAATTTATTTTTTAGCATATTCAAAACAACTTTAAAACTTTCTTCCTTGCGTCCTAAAAGACGTCCTTCTTCACGTCCTTCTTCACGAAAACCTTCAGAATAAAATTCTTTTCTTTTATCTGGATCATAATATCTAGCTACTAATAAAGTATTATTATCTTCTTCATTCACATTATTTCTCCTTCCATATATAATGTAATACTTTTATTAAATTAAAAAAGATATTTTTTTATTTTTAAATATCTTATTTTATAATGATTTAAAAATATTAAAAAGGTGAACTTTAGTGAAATAAAAACTGATAAAGTTTTTAACTTAACTTTTATCAGTTTTTATTTCAATATTTATACTTTAAAGACTTTTTATATTATTAATTCTTCTAAATATTTCTCTTTTTAAACTATAACAAGTTGTATATTCTAAATAAGCAAGATAACTATTCATACTTTTATAAAATTTATCATAATTAAAATCATAATTATTAATAAGTTTAAATACTTTTCTTACATTTCTTTTTCTTGGTAAAAGTATATTTAAATGAACTAAATAACCACAAAAATCTATATAATTATTAAATTTAAAATATCTAGTCTTATTATTTAAATCTAAATTTAAATTATCATTTAAAAATAATTTTATTTTATTTAAATAATAAATACATTCATTTTTATTATTTAAAAGTAATATAAAATCATCCATATATCTAATATAATATTTAATATTTAACTGATCCTTTATAAAATGATCTAATTCATTCAAATAAATATTAGCATAATATTGACTTGTATAATTACCAATAGGAATATAATTTTCATTAAAAGAATAAATAATTATTTTACTTAATTTAAGAAAATATTTATCATGAGAATTTTTCTTTATTATATTAAATAATATATCTCTATTGATATTAAAAAAGAATTTTTTAATATCACATTTTAAAACATAAAAATTATTATTTTCTAAATACTTATTCTTTAAATAATATTGAAGTTTTAAAACAGCAGCATGAGTACCTCTATTTTCAATACAAGCATAAGTGTCTTTAATAAATCTTTTAACATAAAATGATTTAATAAATTCTTCTACATAAAATTGATGAATTACTCTATCATAAAAAGGTAGAGCATTTATTACTCTTTCTTTTGGTTCATGAATAGTAAAAGTTCTATACTTACTAGGAATATAAGTTAAATTATATAAATCATTATAAATACGAATTAAATTAGTTTCTAAATTTAATTCAAAATTAATAACTTCTTTTTTAGATCTTTTACTTTTACTTGCTCTTATATAAGCATTATATAAATTTTCAAAAGTTAATTTATCATAATAGCATCTTTTCATCGTTTTAGACATATTTTTATATATTCACCTACCAAATTATTTAAATTAGTAATTTTTTTACTCCATGTATAATAATTACGTTTATTAATATATTTTTTACGATAAGATAATCTAATAAAAAAACAAGACATCTTTATATTAGCATCTAATAAATTTAAATACTTTAATCTGTCTTGATAATTATATGATTTAAATATTAAAATAACTAATTTCATACCTTCTATCAAATTAGTTTTAATATCTACAACAAGAGATTGTTTTTCACTTTCAGGATATTTACTTATAATATTATATACATAATATACTAAATCATCATATGTATTATATAACTTATATTTACCTTCTTTATTATCCATAAAAAAACATAAATACAATTATTATCATATTTATGAGAACATGCCCATTTTCAAAAATACTACAATACTCACAGGACTTTCTTTTGGTTTATTTTTTCCATAGGAAGGTTGAAGCTGTACACATTAATTATTAATTAAATATTCTGGGATGCAATTAAGCACTACGAATAAAATAATATTTTGTACTCACGAGAAACGGCTAAGACAGGGCGCGAGGAATTGTTGTTGTTGCTGCCACCATTGTTGTTGTTCGAATTAGTAATGCCGTAATTGTTAGAATTATTCGCATTACCGCCCCGTTTGAACCAAGGATTGCTGGAATTAAGAAAATACCTAACAAAAAACAAAATGGTTGATATGCTTCTAACCTATCTTATTACTAAGACAATTACATGTTATCATAAACTAAATAAATTGTAAACTCCTTTCTATTTTATTTTTTAAGAGTTTGCAAGTACTCTTTAATAAGTTTTAAATTATTAGGATCAAGACTAATAACAAATTTAATTTCATCAATTAATAAATCAAGATTAGTATTATTAAAATAATTAGTTTTAGCATTATATAAGATATTATTATAATTATTAATTGGATTATTATTATAATTATCATCTATATAATAACTTATATTATTACTATCTAATTTAGATAATACTTTATCTAAATTAGATATAGGAAATCCTACTTTATTATTAATAACTTTATAATTAAATAAATAATTAAGTATTAAAGCATCATCATAAAAAGTTATATAAAAACTTCCATTTTTAATTAAAACAAGACATTCTTTATATTCATGTTTTATACTAATATATTTTTCTTTCATAAATTCCAATCCTCAATTTACTTCATTTAATATTTTTAACATTTACAAAATGACAAATATTGACAATTACATTGACTTTTACTTAATTTACATGTTTAATAGATTACAACATTTATAAGTAAATTTACTATTTATTTAGTAGGTTTACTTACTTATCTTTTATATAGACCATAGTTAAGTGAACGAGATCAATTTTATGCAGTTAGTTAAAGTAAACTTGATAATTTACACACCATATTATACAAGGTCAAAAATCTATTTGATCGCTCTGGCTTAAGCCAGAATACCAGAAGACTCGGCTTCCGTTGCAAATGGGAAGCCGGTCTTTTGATATCTTTATACTCTACTACCTTATTTTACTTTATTGTTATCATTCACTCAACCATGGGAACTCACGAGAAACGGCTAAGACAGGGCGCGAGGAATAGTTGTCGTAGCTGCCACCATTGTAGTTGCCCGAATTAGTAATGCCGTAATAGTTAGACGTACTCGCATTACCGCCCCGTTTGAACCAAGGATAGCTGGAATCAAGAAAATACCTATAAGAACCTTCCCAGGAACCACCATTACCACTTGTATATGCCTTTGTCATTTCTTTGGTTGCATCTCCTAATCGTCCTCTTGATATGCTTTCCTTTGAATAATATGATGTATTATAAGAATATTTATCATAATATTTTGCTAAAGGTGTAGCTGTAAACCCTGCACTTGATGAATAGAAAGCGCCTGACGTGTTAACTTGATTTCCCATTACATAATCATATGCTCCACCATTCATATCATATATTCCATAAACAGTACCAGTAGTTGAAGCACCTGCTCCTTTATAACCTTTTCCGGATCCTAAATCAGTTAAATCATTATAAGAAGTGGTATTTGTTGTTGAAGAATTTGCATTATAACTATAACCTGAATAACCTGTTTTATAAGTATAAACACTACTTGCATTTTGATACCAGTTATTTTTATAAACTCTTTTATAAATACCTGTATATAAAGAATTTCCATATTTACCATATTTAGAATATGCTAGATATGTAACAGCCCCCCATTCCATATTCTTTTGCATATGTATATCTATATTATTATTATCATTTGTTATTTCTCCGGTTTGACTACTAGTTGTAGCAGTTTCTTTTTGATTAAATCCATGAATATTATTAAATAATTCCATATTTCTTATACTTTGAAATTCATTTGCTACATTTTGATATCTTAAAGATATTTGATCTGGTTTTACATAAATATTATCATGAACTTTATCACAATTTGCATTACTTTGACTTGTAGCACAAGCAGAAGTTTGATCAGTTGACATTTCAAATTTAGCATACCAAATACCAGTTAATTCCTCTTCACCAAAGGTAAATGCTGGATGAGTATAAGTACTTTTGTTATTAACAATTGATCCATTGGTTGTATCTGTACAAGTTTCACTTGAAGATGAATCGTTTGCTGTTAAAATATTTTCAGTACATGAAACTGTTCCGGTTTTATCTATTCCATGTTCAAATTGGATTTTTATTTCTTGTTCTTCACTTGTTTCATTATTACCATTAAATATTACATACTTGTATCGTGGAATCCATACCCACATAGTTGTTATATCTTCCATTTTAACTTCTTGACCTAGAACACTTGCGAAGTCTCCTTTATTTGCTCCTGTATGAACATTTACAGTTGTTACGACATTTTGATTATTTAAAGCTTTTATTTCATACATTTTAACACATGTTGTTTTAACACTTGAATTACATGTATAATAACCTACATTACTTGATGTATATGCAATACTTTGAGGATTTGTTAAAGTATAAATTCCTGTTGTTTCATCATAAGTATAACTAGATGCAGCCATTTGTTTTTTAGCTTCTTTTGTAACTGCTTGATAATCTCCATTAAATGGATATGTTACGGTTTTATCAATAGTTGGTTTATCTTCACTTATAGATGATGTTATTGTAATATTTTTAATAGTTGCCGTATCACCATTTTGATCACCACTACCATTTTTAGAATAAGTAGCTGTTAAAGTATAAGTTTTACCACTTTCAAGAGCATTTGTTACCTCAGTTTCAGCAACTTTTCCACTTTTATTTGATACTAAATTTGTTGAAGTTGTTCCATCATTTAACACAACATTTAATTTATCATAATTAGACTCACTACCTACTGAATATTTAAAACTTAAATTACCTGCTCCTGTTGTTGTAAAAGTTAATTTTAAAATTGAACTACTACTTTTTTTTCCTTGATTACTACTAGTAAAAGTTATTTCATTTAAATTATAATTAGTTATTTCTTCTTCATTAGTTTCTATGTTAACATTCATTTCTTTGCTAGTATCTGTACCACTATAACCATAGTAATTGTCCATTACATCTTTATTAACCGTAACAGCATTTGCCCACATAAAATCATTATAATCAAACCATTTATAAGTTTCATTTAAATTCTTTTTATCAGCAACTCTCCATACTCCTTCGGTATCACTTGTTTTATCATAGTAAACTGGTATCATATTATCAGTTAACTCTGGGTAATTTGCCCCACTTTTATCAAGTGAAGATACTTGCATACCTTCTACTAAAATATTTTTAGAAAATACTAAACCATTTGGATTAGAATTAATATCTAACCACATAACTAGTTCATAGTTATAAACTTGATTAGCTTCAATTATTCCTGTATCAATTAAACCTGTTGCATCTAAATTTTTTATATCCATGGTTACAGTTTCATTTGTAGTTGGATTAGTTCTTTTTAATCTATATTTAACATCTTTATTTAAAACTGTACTTTTAGTTGTTCCATCTACTAAACTTACTTTATAATTTGCAACCATACCAGCATTGTTTTTAATACTAAAAGTAGTACTTGGATTACTTAATCCCTCACTATCTTCTTTTGGTATTTCATTATTTAAATTAATATTATTAATATCTGTTAGTAATATAACATCTAAAGTATCAACTGTTAAACTATTATTATTATTACTTCCTTTTTCAGCTTTTAAATAAGCATAACTAGAACTTACACCTATTATTACTAACATTAAAAACATAAAAACAAATATTTTCTTTTTCATTCTATCACCTATTATAAATTAATTATATCATAAATTTTAACTATATCAATATTTGATTATAATTTTTTAATTATTTTTTTTAAGAAAAAAGAAATTAGTTAACTAACTTCTTTAAAAATTTCTATATCTACTTCCAAGAATAATTGCAAGTAAAATATATAAAACAACAATTATTAAGAATCCATTATCACTTCTTGTTGGACAAGTGATAGTTCCTGTTTCATTTTGACAATTCATAAAACCTCCTTAATTATATATAATTACCTAGTATAATTACTAATAAGATGAAAAGTACTAATACTATAGCATAACTAGATGTTCCATTATTACACATAATTTATTCCTCCTTTTTAATATATTCACATTATTTTATGGTTTTTATTTTATTATGTGAGGGCAAAAAGTAGAAATATTGTAAAAAAGAATTGTTTTTTTATCATTATTTTGTTATGATAATAATGTTTAAAAGGAGGATTAAATGAAAAAAACATTAATTATTGCTACTACATTCCTATTAATAATATCAACTCTTGGATGTAGTAAAGAAACTAAACTTGAAGGTGGTGAAAAAGAATTAGTTAGTTTTACTGATACTAAACTTAATATATCTACAAATGACTTATATGAAAAATTAAAAGATAAATATGGTATTAATTTCTTAATTGATATGATAGATACTAAAATACTTGATAAAGAATTTCCAGATAGTGATAGTATAAATGATTATGTAAATATTCAAGTAAATTCTATTAAAAATTATTATAAAACTGAAACTGAATTTTTAGAATATATTAATAACTATGGTTATAAAAATGAAGATGAATTAAAAGAATATTTTAAATTAAATTATAAAAGAAATTTAGCTATTAAAGATTATTTAAAAACTTTAGTAAGTGAAGATGATATTAATAATTATTATAATAATAAAATAACTGGTGATATTCAAACTAAACACATTTTAATTGAAGTTAAAACTACATCTAGTCAAACTGAAGATGAAAAAAGAACAGTTAAAGAAGAAGCTTTAAAGAAAGCTAAAGAAGCAATTGATAAGTTAAATGAAGGTAAAAGTTTTGATGAAGTTTGTAAAGAATACTCAGATGATGATGCAACTAAAAATATGGGTGGTTTGATGGGATTTATCAATACTCTTAATTTAGATGATGTTAGTCGTCAAGAATTAACTAAACTTGAAGTTGGTAAATACTCAACTGAAGCTCTTGAAACTGAATATGGTTATGAAATATTCATGAAAGTATCTGAAAAAGATAAACCTAAATTAGAAGATGTTAAAACTCATATAATTGAAACTTTAGCTGATGAAAAATTAACTAAAGATAATAAATTACAATATAAAGGTTTAGAATATATTCGTGATAAATATGGCTTCAGTATTAAAGATGAAGACTTACAAGTATATTATGAAAATACAATGAATAATTTATTAAATAGTAAAGAATCTTAATGATTCTTTTCTTTTTTTACTAATAAAATTGAAATGAGCCGATTTTAAGCCAAATTTAATCCGATAAATAAAAAAATGTGTATTTCTACACAAATTCCATTATTAAACTTATAATAAAGAAAGCAAATCCTAAGATAAGAGTTATACGACTAATAACTAGTTCAGAACCTCTTTCTTTTCTTTTACTAAATAAATCCATACTTCCCCCACTTATTATTTGGCTAGCAGGTTCAGCTTTTCCACTTTGAAGTAAAACTATTATAATTAATAAAATTGCTATAATTAATAAAACTATTTGCATATTATCACCCTCACTTTCAATAAAATATCATATTTTTTAAATTTTAGCAAGTTTTTCTTTATTTTTTCTTATTTTTTTAGTAATTAAATAAGCAAGTGTTATTCCCGTTGTATCAATTAAAATATCTCTTAGTTCACAACTTCTATTTACAATAAATAACTGATGGATTTCATCACTTATAGCATATAATAAACAAAAATAAAAGGCATATTTAGAAACATTAAATCTTTTAAAACAATTGAATGTTAGTAAGTATAAAATAAAGTAAATTGATACATGAGCAATTTTTCTAACAATAAATGTTATGGTATGATAATTACCAGGAATTATTTTTTTAATAATATTAACAATTACCCCACTACTAACATCAGATACACTTCCTGGTTGATTAGAAAAATAAAATATTAGAAAACACCAAAAGATAAGTAAAACAATACTTAATATTTTTTTTAATTTATCTAGATTTTCTAGTTTCATATTCTACTTCATCTATTCTTTCATTCATTAAATAAGATTTCTTAGCTATTTCTCCTTCTAATAATCTTATTTTTCTTTCTAACTTTTCTAATTGTTTTTTATTCATATAATTAACATATTTATTAATAACTTCTCTTTTAAATTTTTCAACTTCATTTAAAGCTAACATCATATTACCAGCTGGATCATCTGAGGTGTCATAGATACCAAGAATTAAATTAATTAATTTTTTAAATTTAGAATCTATATTTCTATTTATTATTTTATCAATTAAACTTTGGTTAATTATTACCATTTTATTAACATTTATAGCATCTTTTAATTTAATATTTTTATTTTTAGAATTAAGAGAATACCCATCTACTTTAAAATAAGTTGCTGATTTTTTATCTTTGTTTTTTATTATTAAATAGTTCATTTTTCCTCCAATAAATCCGGTCTTAGTTCTTTAGTCTTTTTTATTTGCTCATTTTTTCTGTATTCAGCAATTTTTTTATGATCACCTGATAATAATACATCAGGAACTAACATACCTTCAAAATCACGAGGTTTAGTATAAGTTGGGTAATCAAGAAGTTTACTATTAAAAGATTCGGATTCTAAGGATTCTTTATCAATTACCCCATCAAGTAGTCTTACAATACTATCAGTAATTAACATACTAGGTATCTCTCCTCCAGTTAAAATAAAGTCTCCTACACTAATAAACATATCACATATTGTTTTTATTCTTTCATCAAATCCTTCGTAATGACCACATAAAAGAATTAAATGTTTATAATTTCTTAACTTTAAAGCCATTTCTTGTTTATAAGTTTTTCCCTCAGGAGTTAACATGATAACTAAGGAGTCATTAGTTTTAATACTTCTAATACAATCAAATATAGGTTGAGGCATCAAAACCATTCCAGCCCCGCCCCCATAAGGAGTATCATCAACACTTCCATGAGGATCTTTAGAATATTTTCGAAAATCAATAATATTTATCTCTACTTTTTTATTTTCTATGGCTCTTTTTATAATAGATTCTGATAAAAATCCATCAAACATTTTAGGAAAAAGTGTTAAAATATCTATTTTCATAATAATCCATCAACCTCCATAACATCTATTCTTTTTTTATCTAAATTAACATTTACTAATTCAAAAGGAACATATTTATTATTAACTACTAAGATTTTTTTAGAATTATTTAAATATTTAATATCTAAAACATCACCTTTATAAATATTATTCATATATACTTTAAAACCAATTAAAGTAGAATCTAAGTATTCTCCATCATCAAGAGAAATATTAAATACAAATACTTTACTTCCTTTTAAATCAATTATTTGATTTATATTAGTAATTCCTTTAAGAGTAATCATATCATATTCTTTATGACGTCTATAACTATTAATTATAAATTCTTGATTATCAATTATTAAAGTATTACCAACAAAAAATATTTTATCTTTATATTTAAAATCAGATTTTATTCTTATTTCCCCTTTAATACCATGAGTATTAACATATTTACCAATATATATCATTTCTCACCTAATTCATATAAAAGTATTCCCGTTGCAACTCCAAGATTTAAACTTTCACAATTTTTATTCATTTTTATATATAAATTTTTATCACATAAATTAAGTATTTCTTCTTTAACTCCATTTCCTTCATTCCCCATAATAAGAGCAAACCTTGAAGAGTTAACTTCTTTTACATCTACTCCATCTCTAACATTAGTCCCTAGGATTAAATAATTATTCTCTTTTAATTTTTTAATAACTTTAATTAAATCAGTTCTTATTATATTAATTTTATAAATCATACCTTCACTACTACGAATAACTTTATCATTATATAGATCAACAGAATTATTACTTAAAATAATATCTGATATATTAAAAGCAACAGAACTTCTTATAATTGTACCTAAATTACCAGGATCTTGAATATCATCTAAAATAAGTATTCTACTACCTAAATTATCATTCATTTCTTTCATTTTAACAACTCCTATAAAATTAGAAGTTGTATCTAAACTAGATAATTTCTTAATAATTTCTTTAGATACATAAGTTATATTAAAATCATATTTATTAATACTACCATCAAGAGCTAATAAATCTACTAAACAATTATTATTAATTGCTTCTTTAATTAAATTATCAGTTTCTACTAAATATAATTTAAAATTATCTCTGTATTTCTTTGTTTTTAATTTTAAATATTTTTTTATTTTAGGATTATCTAAACTAGTAATTACCATATAAACTCCTTTTATCTTTTTTTAATTTTATCTTTATCTAAAAAATTTTTAAATACCTCATTAAATCTTTTTTTAAATAGATTATCTAAATACATTTTTCTATTTACTTCCATTTTAAAAGTTAAATCAAAAGAGTATTTTTCCCATACTAAATAAATTGCTTCAGGATGCGTATATAAATAATTAAAATCTATTATTTCTTTAGTAGGATCTTTTATTCTTTCAAAATAATTGTTAATACCTTTCATAAATCCCCCTCATTAACTTAATATTATAACATACTTTTCTTATCTTTTTCGAAAGTTTTTAAATAATCTATTACAATACTTAAATTATTTTCCAAAAAGGCTACAAAGTCTTCTAAAGTAATATCTAATTTAAAACTTAAATTATTTTCATAGACATTTTCAAAACAAATAATAGTATCATGAAAACCACTTTTAAATATAGAACTTACTCCTCCATGAGCAATACTATTTCTTAATCCTTCTATTATAGCTTTATTAGTTAAATAAGACTCGTTATTAAGTATATAATTTTTTAAATCAATTAATTCTTTAGTTTTTTTTTCTTTTCCATTTTCTAAATCTTGAATATCTTTTTTTAGCTTTTCTAAGGTATTTGTAATTTTTAAAACTATATCTTGTTTCTCTTTATTTATATTAGATAAATTTAATTCTGTTTTTGCTTTTTTCTCTTTTGCTTCTTTTATCTTAATATCTAAAGATGTAATAAATTTCTTTTTTTCTTCTATATTATAATTATATGTTATTTTACTATATTTTAATAAACTTGTATCTAGTTTTTCATAAGGAAAACCTGTATTAGCTAAATCAGAATTTTTATATAAATTATTATAAGGATACATGAATAAAGAATTAAATAAAATAATTGAACTTGTAATTATTAAGTTAGGATCATATTTAAAATCATTATTTAAAAATATTTTATTTAAATCAAGTGATTTAGTACATTCTATTCCTTCAAGTAATTGTAAAATTGATAAATAAGAATTTAATAAAGTAATTTGTTTATTATTTTTATCAAAATAAAATGATAAATATTCTCCTAAATAAGTAATTTGATTATGATAACTAAGTTTAGTATCTCTTGAGGTAAATATTTTAGTATCAGTTATTATTTTATCAAATTCATATTCAGGTATTTTTTTATGTTCTCTTATTAATTCATAGCCTTTTGTTTGTAAATTTTTTTCTAAATCATTTATTATGTTTATATCTAAAGTATCATTATATAAAGATATTTTATATAAAAAATAATCTATTACATTTTTTTCTAATTTTAAACCATTAGAATTTTTAAGAGTTAACTCTGTATATCTTGTATTTTTTAAAATATGTTTTATTTCTCCTTTTACTACCACTGGTTTAGTTCTATGTTCTTCTAGTTTAGTTATTTCTAATATTCCTTTTTTATATTCATTAATATCTTGATAAAATAAATAATTTTTTACATTTGAACGTATATATTCAACTAATTTATCTACTTTTATTCTAATTTCTTGCTTATTTAAATAAATTAAAATTTCTTTTTTAGAAAAATCTATTATAAAATTACCATGATCTAATCTATTTCTTATTTGAGCAAGTATTTCTGGTGCTGATAATACGTAATTACTTAAATTATATTGCTTATTATCTTCTTTTGCTATTATTAAAGTTGAAATATTAATTGCTTCATCTAATACTTTTGATAAAAAACCTTTATTTTGCTTATTATTAATATTTTTAGTATATTCAACTACTATGCCTTCTTTTATAATACTTAAAATATTACAAACAGTTGCTACTTTAGTACCTAATATATAATCAGGTTCTAGAATATTCAAACCTATTTCTTTAACTTCTTTACTAGTATTCATTATACTATTAACATAACAAAAGAAAACATAAGTTGATTCTATATATTTTATTAAAAATTCATATTTCATAAAGACCTCGGTTAATATATTTTTTTTATTTATTTATTTTATTAATTTATTCAATTGGTCAGTCGCGTCTGACCAATTCATAATCAATAATTTTAATATTTTAAGATTTCTATTTTAAATTAACAAATATATTTATTAATTTACTAACAAAACCATTATATCATATTTTATTTATTTTTTTATATATTAAACATAAAATTAAATGGTGAAGACATGAAAAATAGAAAATTATTAATATTAAGTGTCATAGGTCTTATGATTCTATCTCTTTTTATGATTTATTCAGCTAGTTTCATCTGGGCTAATTATAAGTTTTCTAATCCTTTTAAATATGTTATTAATCAAGCTATTTTTAGTTTAATTGGTTTAGTTTTATTATATATTATTAGTAAAGTTGATTATAAATTTTATTATAAAAAGGCTAGTTTAATTCTTTTAATATGTGTAGTTTTATTAATTCTTGTATTAATTCCTGGACTTGGTAATATAAGAAATGGTAGTCGTAGTTGGTTTGTTATTGGACCATTTTCTTTGCAACCAAGTGAGTTTTCTAAAATTGGTTTAATTATTTTTACTAGTAAATACTTAGCCAATAGTAATAAATTTTTAAAAGATTATAAAAAAGGAATATTTCCTATTCTTTTTATTTTATTATTTATTTTTGGTCTTATTATGTTAGAACCAGATTTTGGAACTGGTATGATAATTTTTGTTAGTATAATTGCTATGTTATTTATTGCTGGAGTTAACATAAAGTTTTTTCTTATTCTAGGACTAATTGGAGTACTTGGAATAGTTGGACTTATTATAATTGCACCTTATAGAATGGATAGGATTACTTCTTTTTTAAATCCTTGGTCAGATCCTCTTGGAACTGGTTTTCAAATAATTCAAAGTTTATATGCAATTGGACCAGGAGGACTATTTGGAACAGGTTATTTAAATAGTAGACAAAAAAACTTTTATTTACCAGAACCTCAAACTGATTTTATTTTTTCAATTATCTCGGAAGAATTTGGCGTTATGGGTGTTTTAATTGTACTTGGTTTATTTTCCATTCTTTTAATTTCTTGTTTAAAAATAAGTTTAAAACAAACAGATAAATTTCCTAAATACCTAGCTTTTGGTTTAACATTTCAATTAATTGTTCAAGTTATTATGAATTTATCAGTTGTAATTGGTTTAATTCCCGTTACGGGGGTTACTTTACCTTTTTTATCATATGGAGGATCTAGTCTTCTTACTAGTTTAGTTGCAATTGGGATAATTTTAAATATTGATAATCAAACAAATAAATGATATATTAATAATAGGAGGAAATATGAAAAATAAAAAAATATTTATTTTATTAGGATCATTAATTGGTATTTTATTAATAATAGCTTGTATTTATTTAATAGTTAATAAAGATAGTAATAATAAATTAAATGATAATAAAAATAATACAGAAGAAAAACCAAGTGAAATTAGTAGTTTTGAAATATCTTTATTTGATGTTGAATTAGATAAAAATAAAGTTAATATGAGTTTTAAATTAACTAATAAAAGTAAAGATGTTATTAATGATAAATACTTAAGTATTAATTTATATAATAAAGATAAATTATTATATACTTATGATTATAAAATTACTAATATAAATGCTAATGAAAGTGTTTATATCAATGCAAATCCTGAATTTGAATATGATAATATTACAAAATATGAATTTGTAATTGATAAAGAAAAAGTTGTAATTAATAAATAGAAACTTAAAGTTTCTTTTTTTAAGAAAAAAAAAAACAGGTAAAACCTGTTAAATCCAAACTCCAAATACAATTCCTGCCATAGCAAGAATTAATCCTACTAACCAAAAAATACGGACAATATCAACTTCTGGCATACCTATTTTTTCAAAATGATGATGAAGGGGTGTCATTAAGAATAATTTTTTACCAAAGCATTTAACCCAAATTACTTGTAGAATAACTGATAAAGTTTCAATTACAAAGACAAAAGCTACAATTAATAAGGTAACTTCTCTATGAGTTAAAATAGCAATTACTCCCATGACGGCCCCGAGGGCAAGAGAACCAGTATCCCCCATAAATACTTTAGCTGGATACGCATTATAAAACAAAAATCCAAGTAAGGAACCAGTTAATACAAGAGCAAATATTCCCATATCGGTATAGCCTACCATTAAAGATATTAAGCTAAAGGCTATAAAAGATATAGCTGATAATCCTCCGGCTAGTCCATCCAACCCATCAGTTAAATTAACAGCATTGCTACTACCAACTAAGATAAATAGAATAAATATTCCATACATCCATTTCATTTCAATATTAATTCCTAAAGTTGAAACAACTAATTTAGTTTGTCCCCCGTTTTTAATATATAAATAGAAAACAATTAAGGCAACTAATAATTGCATTAAAAATTTTTGAACAGTTGTAAGACCTTCGTTTTTACCTTTTTTATGACTTAAGTAATCATCTAAAAAACCTATAAAAGCATAACTAATAAAAACAAATAAAACTATTTTTAAATCTTCTGATAATTCCATTTTACCGGTTATTATTAAAGTAAAAACAATTAATAAAGTTGGAATTATAAAAATTAAGCCTCCAAAGGTCGGAGTCCCTTCCTTTAATTGATGTCTATCTATTACATAACTACTTATTTTTTGACCAGCATGCATTTTTTTTAATATAGGTATTAAAATATATCCTAATATTACAGAAGATATAAAACCTAACATAGCAGCTAGAATTGATTTAGTTAATAAATACATTATAAATTCTCCTATCTATATAAGTATACTACAAAATAAACTACATATTAATAGTAAAATTATTAATTGACAATTTTTTACAAATATTATTTTTGTTTTTTTAACACTTTATTAGAATTTTTTGCTAAAATAGTCGAGAAAATAGTAGAAACTTCTGATATATTCCAAGATGTTTGTCTAATAAATCCATTATAAGTATTATTATCTTGACTTTGTTCATCTTCTTTTAATTTACGATACAAAATACCTGTTTTATCAGTTAAACCAACAAGATTTTGATAAGAATCATCTCCTAATATTACCTCAATATCATCTACATCATAACCAAATAAATTAGCAATTTTTATTTTCATTATATCAATTTGTTTATCTTTAGAACTTCTAAATCTTCTTTTCCCCATACAAGATGGTTCCTGGTGAAATTTAAGTAAAGATTCAGGAAGCATTACAATAAACGGAAATTCTTCTTTAAATAAATTATATTTAGCCATACCTTCTCTACTACCTGTATAATGAGAACAAGCAACTATCATATCAACTATGTTATTTTCAAGTAAATATTTTAAAGCATCAACTGATCCTTCAATAATATTTTCTTTTTGATAAATTCTATTATAATCAACAACTTCTTGATTACCACTCATTAGACAAGATGTTAAAAAATCATCTCGTCCATTTTCTCTATTCATAGCATATATTTCCATTCTTTGTAAGGAACTAATAGCTCTTGCCATAATACTTCTTGGATTCTCATTATTATAACTAATAATATCATTATTCTCATTTATTGGTGAAAAAGGTAATATAAAATCTTCTCCTTTTAAATATTTATTATATTCACTTTCAATTAAACCTTTAGCATAGGTTAAAGCATTTATAATATAATCCATATAAGATGACTCTTCAGATACATTTTGACTTACAATAGGATTTTCTTGATATTTTTCTATATATCTTTTCTTTTCTTCAAAACTTACTAAATTATCATATTCTAAAAAACAATCACGATATTCTTTTAACATTTCAAACATATTATAAGAAACATAATTATAAACTTTTTCTATATGTTTAATATTTTCACTATCAGCACCATTTATTTTAGCCATATCTAACATATATTTAATACAATTTTGAATGTATTCAAAATCTTTAATTGTTTCATCACCAAATAATTCTATTTGACTAACATACTTTTGAATATTAGCATCTACTAAATAACCATCAATATCAGTAAAGAAAATTCTTAATTTTTTCATAAATTCCCCCAAATTTCTTGTCTATTGTATCAAATATATAAACTTTTGTCAAAATAATAAAAATTTGTTATAATGATTTAGGTGAAATTATGAAATTATTAGTAAGTGATTTTGATTCTAGTTTTTATACAGATGATATAAATATTATAAAAAATGTTGAAGAACTAAATAAATTTAAAAATAATAATTTATTTATGTTATCATCAGGAAGAAGTTTTAATTCTTTAAAAAATATGTGTTTAAAATATAATATTCCATATGATTATTTATCATGTTGTGATGGTTCTATTTTATATGATAAAAATGATAAAATGGTAGTTAAATATAATTTAGATGAGAGTATTTTAAATAAATTTTTAAACTTAAAAGATTTAGTAAATTATTTAGAAATTCAATATTCATATCCAGACAATTATTATAATAGTTATTTAAATAATGATATAATTGGTTGTAATATTGTTGTTGTAAATGAAAATATTAATAATAATTTTTTAACTAAATTACAAGAATTACAAGAAAAATATAAAACTTATGATTTTTTAATTTATGATCATGCGGGAATTACTTATTTTTGTTTAAAGAATAAAGGGATTAATAAGAGTACAACTGTTAAATATTTAGAAAAGTTATTAAATCTTGATAAAAATAATATTTATACTGTTGGTGATAGTGAAAATGATTATAATATGTTAAAAGATTTTAAGGGTTATTACATTGGAAATGTAAATAATCGTATTAAAGATGTTTGTATTAAAGGTTATAATCAAGTATATGAATTATTAGATGATTTAGAAAAAGAATAGATTAATCTCTATTCTTAATTTTATTTATAACAAATTTTTCAAATTCTTCTTTTGGTAAGGTTTTTGTTTCATTACTTCCAAAAGTACGATAGCTAATAGTGTTTTCATCTCTTTCTTTATCTCCTAAGATTAAAGTTAAAGGGATTTTTTTTATTTGACTTTCACGCATTTTGTATGAAAGTTTTTCATTTCGACTATCTAGGTTTACTCTTATATCATGCGTTAATAACATATCTTTTACAGAAGATGCATATTCAAGATGGAATTCATTATTAACAGGAATAATGTTTACTTGAATTGGGGCAAGCCATAATGGGAAAGCTCCTTTAGTTTCTTCTAGGATAAAAGCTGTAAATCTATCAAATGTACCAAATATTGCTCTATGAAGTACTACTGGTACTTGTTTTTCACCATCTGAATCTATATAAGATAGATTAAATCTTCTTGGAAGTAAGAAGTCTAATTGACAAGTTGATAAAGTTACTTCTGGTCCAACTGCAGGTTTTACTTCAACATCTAATTTTGGACCATAGAAAGCTGCTTCTCCAATTGCTTCATGATAATCTACCTCAAGTTCATTTAAAACTTCTCTTAGTTTATCTTCAGCCATATTCCACATATCATCATCATCAAAGTATTTTTCCTTGTCTTCCTTATCTCTTAAAGATAATCTGAAGGTATAGTTTTTAATACCAAAGTCTTTGTAAACATCTAGAATTAATGATACTACTTTTTTAAATTCATCTTTAATTTGTTCAGGTGTTACAAATAAATGAGCATCGTTTTGACACATGCAACGAACTCTTTCAAGTCCTTTAACCGCCCCACTTGCTTCATATCTAAAATCAGTTGCAAATTCACCAATTCTAATTGGTAAATCACGATAAGAATGAATTTCATTCCCATAAATTAACATATGATGAGGACAATTCATAGGGCGTAAAACAAATTCTTCATCATCTACCTTCATTGATGGGAACATATTTTCTTTATAATGATCCCAGTGTCCTGATGTTTTATATAAATCAACTGTTCCAACACATGGAGTATAAACATGTAAATAACCTAATTTTTGTTCTTTTTCATAAATATAATTTTCTAGTTGTTTTCTAACAATTGCTCCATTAGGTAGCCATAAAGGCATTCCTTTTCCAACTAAATCATGATTCATGAAAATACTTAAATCTTTACCAATTTTTCGATGATCTCTTTCTCTTGCCTCTTCTAATTCTTTTAAATAATCATTTAAAGATTCTTCATCGTAAAAAGCAACTCCATAAATTCTTTGAAGCATTTTGTTTTTTGAATCACCTTTATAGTAAGCACCACTTACTTTTAATAATTTAAAATATTTAATTTCTTTTACTGTTTCTACATGAGGCCCACGGCAAAGATCGGTAAAATCTCCTTGGGTATAACAAGAAATAACGGTATCACTTGTCATTTCATTAATTAAATCAATTTTATAAGGATCATCTTTAAACATATCTAAAGCTTCGCTTTTTGATAATTCATGACGAATTATTTTTTTACCATCCTTACTTATTTTTTTCATTTCTTTTTCAATTTTTACTAAGTCATCATCATTTAATTTGATATCACCTAAATCAATGTCATAGTAAAATCCTTCTTTTATAACTGGTCCTACCCAAAACTTAGCATCCTCGTATAAATGTTTTACAGCTTGAGCAAGCAAATGAGCACAACTATGATTTAATACGCATAATTTTTCATCTTCTTTAATATTTATCATAAATCCTTCTTTCTAAAATATGTAAAAAAGGATGGTACCAAGGAGTCTTGAAAGACGGTACCATCCCTTATTTTTCTTAATTTGATAACAGGAACATCCTGGAAATCTCTTTCGAGTTCTATTCAGAGGTAGTAATTTATAAGTAATTTA
>CADBSI010000014.1 GCA_902797275.1 uncultured Erysipelotrichaceae bacterium
AGCCGTTGGTTTGGATCTTGGTCAAATTAAAACTGGTTCTATGTCAAGAACAGATAGAATTTGTAAATATAATCAATTAATGCGTATAGAAGAAGAACTAACTAAATAATTTTTCAAAAAATTAAGAAATAAAATATAAAAAATTAAAACAAATAATTATAAAAAAGTAGATATCTAAATAAAACTCATAAGTTAATAAAAATGAGATTATATTTAAAGTATCTATTTTTTACTTTATGTTAAAAAATGTTTTTTACTTTTACTTTTTAAATAATTATTTTTATTTACTTTTATTAGTAAATTTGCTAAAATTATAAAGAAAGTAGGTAGTATGAAAAAGATATTAGTAAGTTTATTTATATTTATTATTAGTTTAAACGTATATGCATCAAGTGGTTCAATTAAACAAAGTTCGGTTATTAAATGTGATGGCATCTATTATGGAAGTCATTCTGATCATTGGCATATTGTAAAACTTGAAAATAATAAATATGTAATTAAAGATAATAAAGAATTAAGTGCTCCAAGTTGTTATAAAGAACTTAAAAATGAAACTGAGAAAGTAAAATTATCTAAGTGTGTTGATGGTGATACAGCTAAATTTATAATGGAAGATGGTAGTGTTAAAACAGCAAGATTTTTAGCTATTGATACTCCTGAATCTGTTCATCCTAAAAAAGAGGTAGAAGCTTACGGAAAAGAAGCTAGTGAATTTACTTGTAATTTATTAACAAATGCTAAATCTTTAAAAGTTGAATATGATAAAGCTAGTGAAAAAACTGATAAATATGGACGTATTTTAGTTTGGGTATATGCTGATGATAAATTAGTTCAGGAAACGCTTTTAGAAGAAGGTTATGCTAAAGTTGCTTATTTATATGCAAGTTATGAATATACTGATCATTTAAAAAGTGTTGAAAGTATAGCTAAATCTAAGAAATTACGAATTTGGAGTGATGAAAATGTATCTAATAATTTAAGTAGTACTGATACTAATGATAACACTGATACTACTAACGATAGTATATTAGATATAATAATTAAATTTATTGAAGATTTTCTTACTAATTTATTTAAAAAAATAGTAAACTTAATCGGTTAAAAATTTAAATTAAGTAAATTTTATGTCTAAAGTTGTTATTTAAGAAAAAAAATGATATAATTTTTTGTAGAGGTGAAAGAATGGAAAAGAAAAAAGATGATAATATTCAAATTAATATTAGCAAGAAGAATTTAATAATAGCTATAGTTTCAGTTGTTTTAGTTGGAGGACTTATATTTCTAGCATCATATGCTTCTAATAGTTATGGAAGTGGCAAGAATGCTTATAAGTTTACTGATATAACAATTGATGAGTATTTAGAATTAATGAAAAATGAAGAAAAACAAATAGTTTATCTATCTAAAATTGGATGTCCTTGGTGTGAAAAAGAAAATCCAATTATAAAAAAATTAGGAACTGAATATAATTTAAAAATTTATCATTTAGATGCTACAAACTTTTTTGATAATGCTACAAATCAATACACAGAAGATGGTATGAAACTTATTAATTCTCATGAATTATATAGTGAAGGTTATGGTACTCCTAATACATTAATTGTACAAAATGGTGATATTGTTGATTATATAGATCATTATGCAGAAGAAAAGGACTTGCTTGAGTTATTTAAAAATAATGGGTTTATAAATGAGTAGTGTATATGAATTAGCGAAAAGATTTAAAAATAGATACTTTGGTACTATAGCTTTTCGCCTAAAAGCTCATGCAAGTGTTATAGAAGATCATTTAAATGAAGGAGAAAAAGTTTTATACGTTTTCTGTGGTCAAAAAGGTTTTTCTAATAAAGAAATTTTTTCTACTTGTGTTGTTGCTTTTACCAATGAAAGAATTTTAATAGCAACAAAAAGAGTTTTGTGGGGATATTTTTTAACTACGGTAACGCCTGAACTTTTCAATGATTTAAAAGTTCAATCAGGTATAATATTTGGACGAGTTCTTATTGATACAGCTAAAGAATTGATAACTGTGTCAAATCTTGGAAAAGGATCTTTAAGAGAAGTTGAAACAGCAATTTCAACTTATATGAATAAATATGGTTCTAAATTAAAAAAAACAGATGAAAAAAAATAGAGGTTAATGTTATATTAAACCTCTTTTAAAATAGACTTCTCGATATTAAAAAAGTTAAAAACAATACTTCAATAAATAAAATAAAACAATTTATTCTTGTAAAAGCAAGTAAAATAATAAATAATTGATATAAACATATTATTAAAATAATACTTGTTAATATATTATAGAAAAAACTAGTTTTTCTTCTACTTCTACAAACATTACAGTAGCAAAACATTCCGTGATTTCTTTTTTTAAACATGTTATCACCATAATATTTTATGAAATTTAAGTTAAATGGTATAGTTTTTTTTCTTTAAGTAGTATATAATATATTTGAAAGGATAGATATGAAAAAAATTGTTAGTTTATTAATTATTGTTTTATTTTTAGTATGTGGTTGTTCTTCAAATAAACTTAATGAACCAAAAGAAAAAATTAAAACAGATTTTAAAGGAATGTTGGTAGAAGATGTAGATAAGTATGCTAAAGAACATGATTTAGTTATTACAAAGGTATATGAGTTTAGTGAGGAAATAAAAAAAGATATAGTAATTGAAAGTAATCTAGAAGCTAATAACTTAAGTATTAAAATATCTAAAGGAAGTATACCACTTGATCTTTATAAAGAAAAAAGTGTAAATGAACTTGGTAAAGTTCCTATTATGATGTATCATGGTATTAGAAAAAAAAATAGTACATCAACAGGAACTATTGGTGGTAATGTTGATAGAGATGGATATAATAGAACACCTGATGCTTTTAGAGAAGACTTAGAGTTTTATTATAAAAATGGTTATCGAATGATAAGATTAAATGATTATATAAATGATTTTATTGATGTAGAACTTGGTTATAGTCCTATTATTTTAACTTTTGATGATGGTAATGCTGATAATTTTAAAGTAATAGGAAAAAATGATGATGGTTCTTTAAAATTTGATCCGGATTCTGCTATTGGTATTCTTGAAAGCTTTAAAGAAAAATATCCTGATTTTAAGATAACTGCTACTTTCTTTTTAACGGGTGCTTTATGTAATCAACCTGATTATAATGAAGAAATTATTAAATGGTTAGTTGAAAATGGATATGATGTTGGAAACCACACGAAAACTCATTTAGATATTAAAAAATCAAGTGGAGAAAGAGTTCAAAAAGAAATAGCTTATGTTTATGATGAATTAGAAAAAATTATTCCTGATAAATATGTTAAAATAATTGCTCTTCCTTTTGGAAGTCCTTATAAAAAAACACATGAAAATTATAAATATGTTTTAGAAACTAATTATAATGATAAAACATATAAAACTGATGCCGCTCTTCGAGTAGGATGGGAACCTGAAGTATCACCATTTTCTAAATATTATGATAAAACATTCTTAAAAAGATGTAGAGCTTATGATAATAATTCTAAAGAATTTGATATAGCTATGGTATTTAATATGCTAAAGAAAAGCCGTTTTATTTCTGATGGAGAACCAGATTTTATTACCATTTTAGAAAGTGATAAAGATAAAATTAAAGAAACAGATAAAAAAATAATTACTTTAAAGGAGGATTAATGAAAGTACTTATTACAGGTGGTTGTGGTTATATTGGATCACATACAGCCGTTAGATTATTAGAAAGTGGAGAAGAAGTTGTAATAATAGATAACTTGATAAATTCTAAAATAGATGTTTTAGATAAAATTAAAGAAATTACTGGTAAAAATATAACTTTTTATCAAGAAGATTTATGTAATTTAGAAGAATTAAGAAAAATATTTAAAAAAGAAAAATTTGATGCTGTTATTCATTTTGCTGGTTTAAAAGCAGTAGGAGAAAGTGTAGAAATACCACTTCGCTATTATCAAAATAACTTAGTTTCAACTATGAATATATTATCTTGTATGCAAGAATTTAATGTTTTAAAATTAGTGTTTTCTTCTAGTGCAACAGTATATGGAAGTCCTAAAAGTTTACCTATTTTAGAAGATTTTCCTCTATCAACAACTAATCCTTATGGAACAACTAAACTTATGATAGAACAAATTTTAACTGATGTTTATAAAGCTAATAATAAATTAGATATTACTATTCTAAGATATTTTAATCCAATAGGTGCTCATAAATCAGGATTACTTGGAGAAGATCCTAATGGAATTCCTAATAATCTAATGCCTTATATCGTTAAAGTTGCAACTAAGCAACTACCAGTTTTAAATATATTTGGAAGTGATTATGATACTATTGATGGTACAGGAGTTCGTGATTATATACATGTTATGGATTTAGCAGAAGGACATATCTTAGCTTTAAAAAATAAGAAAAAAGGTTTGAAAATCTATAATTTAGGTACGGGAAAGGGAACTAGTGTTTTAGAACTTGTTAATATGTTTTCTAAAATAAATAATGTTAAAGTTAACTATAAAATAGTTGATAGACGTCCTGGTGATATTGCTTCTTGCTATGCTTCAAGTTTAAAAGCAAATAAAGAACTTGGTTTTACTTGTAAATATACTTTAGAAGATATGTGTAAAGATAGTTATAATTTTGTTAAAAAAAATTCTAATCTATAAAAAATGTAGGTAAATTAGAATTCTTTTCGGTAGAAGTTTTAGTTAGAACTTCTTCTTTTTTTATATCATTATTATCATTTTCATTGAAAGCAGACATAATATGACCAAAACTTCTTATATTTTGCCAAACTGGTTTTATTTGATAATAAACTGGAATTGCTTGATTGATAACATTTAAAGTCTTTTGAGTATTAGTTAAAAGAGCACCCCATTTAATATTAGTAAGGGATTTAAATAAGCTTGGCTTTACAGTATTTGATATTCCTCCATAAATAGGATTAGCTGCTTGATTTATGAATGGATAAAAATTATATGGATTATTATACATAGACACCTCTATAACATTATATGAAAAGTAGAAAAAAGTGTTTATTATTTTGAAAAAATATTATATAATAATTTTGGTGATGTTATGCAAGTATTAGATTTTTTTATATGTGATACAAAAGGATTTTTACAAGTAATGAATTTAATTAAGGTATTACTTAATATTATAAGATTTGTTGTTCCAATTATTCTTATTGTTATGTTAGTATTAGATTTATTGAAAAATGTTATTAATCCTAATGAAAAAGAAGGAATGAAAAAAATATATACTAGAGTATTATCAGCAGTTATTGTTTTTTTGATACCAACTTTAGTTAATTTAGTAATGTCTTTTATTAATAATGTTAATAGTACTAATTATGATTATAGTATATCTAATTGTTATACTAATGCAAATAGTAGTTGTATTCAAAGAATTGATAATTATTTAAACTGTAATGATATTTCTGAAAGTTCAAGAAGTAATTGTATGAAATTTAGACAATGTAATGATTATAAACTCTCTAATAATTGTAGTATTGCAACAGTTTTAAATAATGTTGATTGTAAAAATTATAATGAAAATGTTTCATATTCTGTTTATTTTTCTAGTAATTACACTTATACAGGGAGGTAAAAATGGCTGAGTATAGTATATGTATGCAACCTGGGGTTTTAAGAATAATTTATTATACTAAAGTTCTTTTAAATATTTTAAGGTTTGTTATACCAATTTTATTAATAATTAAAATAGTATTATCTTTTTATAAAGGAGTTTTAGATCCTAATGATAAAGAAATATTTAAAAAAATCAAAGGTAAAGTAATAGCTTGTATTATTGTTTTTCTAGTACCAACATTTATTAGTTTATTTATGAAATTAATAGAACAAATAATGGGTGTTGATTATTATAACGGTGTTAGTGAGTGTTATGAATTTGCTACTTTAGATTATATAGAATTATTAGAAACAAGGGACTTATCTGAAGAAGAAAGTAAATATTTATCAGATAGAGAACAAAAATTATCTGAGTATAGCAAGAAAAAATTAGCTTTAAAAAAAATTTATGAAAGTGAAAAAAACTCTTTAGAAGTAGGAACTTATGCTAATAATAAAAATATGATTAAATGTAATAGTGGTTCTAACTATAATACAAATTTATATAATAATGTAAGAACAGCAGGATATAAAACAAGAAATGGAGTAGTTGCAGCAGGTCTTTATTTATCTAGTCATATTGATGTTCATATTCCATACTTTTGGTCAGGAGGACATTTTCATTCATACAATGGTTATTCTGATAAAGGAGATAATTTTATGGGAGTTCCTAATAAATGGGGCTGCCAAGTAAAAATGGCTTTTGGTGGAACAGAAAGTCAAAAAAATGGATCTCCATATCCATTTGGATTAGATTGTAGTGGTTTTGTTGCTTGGTCAATTTTTAATGGTGGTTATTATACGGGTGATAAAAATCAAGAAATATATATAAGCACAAGTTCAGTTCCTGGTAGTATTGGAGGAATAAGAGTTTCTAATGTTTCGGTTAGAAATGCTAAGGGAAGTATAAAACCTGGTGATATTGCTTATAAAAATGGTCATGTAGGACTTGTTGTTGCTGTAAGTAATAACGGTTTTACAGTAGCTGAAGAGAGAGGCTATAAATATGGTTTAGTTATAACTGAACATAAATATTCTAAAAGTACATTTACCAATATTGTTTTAATGGACAATTTTTATAATAATTATAAAAAAGGAACCAGTCTTTGGAATGGGTTTAAATAATGGATGGAATTGTTTTAATAAACAAAGAGGAAGGTTTAACTTCTCGTGATGTTGTAAATAAAATAGTCAAAAAACTTAATCTAAAAAAAGTAGGTCATGCCGGTACTCTTGATCCAATTGCTAAAGGACTTCTTGTAATAGGAATTGGAAAAGGAACTAAAATACTTGATTTATTAACTATGAATACCAAAGAATATATAGCAACATCTAAAATAGGAATTGAAACTGATACTTTAGATATAAGTGGTAATATTTTAAATAAAACTAATGATTTTTCTTTAAAAAGAGAAGAACTAATTAATACTTTAAATAGTTTTATTGGTAGTTATTATCAAGAAGTTCCAAAGTATTCAGCAGTAAAAATTAATGGTAAAAAACTTTATGAATATGCCAGAAATGATCTTAATGTAGATTTACCTAAAAGATTAATTACAATTTATAAAATAGAATTATTAGAATTTAATAAAAATGAATTTACTTTTAAAGTTTTAGCTAGTAAAGGTACTTATATTCGAAGTTTAATTCGTGATATAGGAATAAAACTTAAATTACCAATGACAATGAAAGAATTAATAAGAACTAAAAGTGGTAAATTTAACTTAAGTGATAGTTATGAAATTTCAGATGATTTTAAAATTATTCCTATTTTTGAAGCTCTTGATTACCCAGTTATTAAAATAACGAATGAAATTCTTTTAAAAAAGATAAAAAATGGTAATAAAATTAACTTAGATTGTTCTTATGATACAATAACTTTAATAGATAATTTAAATAATACATTAGCAATATATAAAAAAGAAAAATTAGAATATCAAGCAATTAAGGTATTTTAATTTTTTCTTAAGTATGCTATAATCGTTTTGTAAAATATCGGAGGTATTTATGTATACAGAATATAACAGTAATAATGTTAGTAATGTTAATAATTTTAATCAAGCAAATGATTATGATGAAAAACCTAATAAATTTTTAAGTGTATTATGGAAAATTTTGTTAGTTATAATTATTTTAATTATAGGATTTTTATTACTTATTAAATTTAAAGTTTTATCTTTTACATCTAGTGTTATGCCAAATGCTATTGTTTTAAATCAGAATGAAATAGGTATTAAAAAGGGAAAAGGTTATCAACTTGTGTCTACTGTTTTACCGGAGAATGCTGAGAATAAACAAGTTGTATGGGAGTCAAGTGATCCTAAAATAGTATCAGTTAATTCGGTTACCGGTTATATCACTGGCGTTAAAGAAGGAAGTGCAACTATAACAGTTAAAACTTTAATAAATGATATTTCAACTGATTGTATTGTTAATGTATCTGGTAAAAATATTTTAGTTAGTAAAATAGTTTTAAATGAAAAAAGAATAAGTTTAGCAGTAGGGTATACTCATAGCTTAACTTATCAAATAACTCCTAAAAATGCTACTGAAAATGATTTAATATTTACAAGTAGTGATTCTAGTGTTGCAACTGTTAATCAAAGTGGGGTTATTCAAGGCTTAAAAGAAGGAAATGCAATTATTACCGTTTCTTCAAGTAATGGTTTAGCTAAAGATACAACTTATGTTTCAGTTTATAAAAAAGGAGCTAGTACCGTTGTTGACGGAGAACCAATTAAAACTGATAATTATCCAAAATCTTTAACAGTTTCACCTCAAAGTTTAAATTTAAAATTAGGTGGTTCTAGTCAATTAATAGCTTCAGTTTTACCTGAAAAATCTAATAATCAAATATCATGGTCTAGTACAAATTCAAGAGTTGCAACGGTTGATAGTAATGGCTTGGTAAGTGCTGTTGGAATGGGTAGTGCAACAATTATAGCTAGAACTATTAATGATATAACTTATAATGTTAATGTTTTAGTTGGTAATTATTCGAAAGAATTAAGAAGTATTTTAGTTACAACTAATTATATTACTTTAGCTGTTTCTAATTCTAAACAATTAGCAGTTGCTTTTACTCCTTCTGATGCTTCTAATAAAAATGTTTTTTGGACTAGTTCCAATCCAAGTGTTGCAACTGTAGATAAATATGGAGTAGTAAAAGCTATCTCACCTGGTAGCACCATAATTAAAGCCACTTCAGAAGATGGAGGTTATACCGATACAGCAACTATTGAAGTAGTTAACTATGACAATATAATTGAAGAAAAATCCATTGCCTTTGATAGTAGTAGTTATACAGTAGGAATTGGTAGTACTAAAAGTTTAATACCTATTATAACTCCAAGTAATGCAACATTTAAATCAGTGCGTTTTGAAAGTAGTAATCCAAGCATTGCAACCGTTGATGAAAACGGAGTTGTAAGAGGTTTAAAAGAAGGAACTGTTTCAATAACAGCAACAACTAATAGAAATCGTTTAAAAGCAACAACAACAATTATTGTTAAATATATTAATGCAACTAGTGTTAAAGTAAATACAACTAATGTTAACCTAGGTAAAAATGAAACATTTACCTTAGTTGCAACTGTTTTACCAAGTGATGCTACTAATAAAAAAGTAAGTTATAGTGTTTCCAATTCAAATATAGCAACAATTGATGCAAATGGTATTATTACTGGTAAAAATACTGGTACAACAACAATTACAATTACTCCAAGTGAAGGAAATCCAGCAACAGTTTTAGTAAATGTTAAATAAGTGAATTAATTTTCACTTTTTTTCATATATTTAATTGGTGAATATATGAATAATATTAGTAAATTTATAAAACCAGTTAAAAAGAAAAATTTTTTTATTAGTTTAATTAATAAATTACTAATATGTTTTATATTAGTAATAATTTGTTTAATTTTTATGAAAACAAATCAAAAATTTAATGATTTTATTAAAGATAAATTAGTAAAAGATAATATAAGTTTTGCTTATATAAATAATTTATATAGTAAATATTTTGGTAAAATATTACCAAGTTATTCATCTAACAATATAGAAGAAGTTTTTAATGAAAAATTAGTCTATACCAATATTAATTCATACTATGATGGTTATAAATTAACTGTTAATAATAAATATTTAGTTCCTCTTATAGAATCTGGAATAGTTGTTTTTATTGGTAACATTGATAACTATAAAAATGTTATTATAGTAGAAGGAATAGATGGAGTTGATATTTGGTACGGAAATATTTCAAGTACCAGTGTAAAACTATATGACTATGTATCAAAAGGATCATATCTTGGAGAAACCAATAATAATAATTTATATTTAGTATTTGAAAAAAATCAGGAATATTTAAAATTTGAAGACTATTTTAAAAATTAAATTTGATAATACTTTTTATATATTTTTAATCTTAATCTTATTATCTGGTATGTTTAAAGAATTTTCATTTATATTTATCTTAATAATTTTTCATGAACTAGGACATGCTATAACTGGAGTATTATTAGGATTTAAATTAGATAAAATAATAATATATCCATATGGAGGAATAACTAAATTTAATAATCTTTTAAATACTAGTTTAAATAAAGAAATATTAGTTATAGTAATGGGACCAATTATTCAAATAATAACTTATCTTATTTTAAATAAAATATTTAAATATAATTATATTAAAAATTATCATTTAAGTATTTTAATATTTAATTTATTACCTATATTATCACTTGATGGAGGTAAATTATTAAATATAATTTTAAATAAATTTTTTTCTTATTTAAAAAGCTTTTATTTTTCAGTTTTTATTTCTTTTATAAGTATTTTTTCTTTATTAATTTATTCTTTAATATATTATAAAAATTTAAATTTATTTTTAATGATGATATTTTTATTATTTAAAATATATATAAATATTAAAAATATTAAATATAATTATCAAAGATTTTTATTAGAACGATATTTATATGATTTTAATTTTAAGAAAAATAAATTCATTAAAAATATTTATGATTTTTCTAAAGAATATTATCATTATATAGAAGGAATAGATGAGAAAAAATATTTAGAAAAATATTACAAAAGAGTGTAAAAGATATTTACATTCTTTTAATAATAAGATACAATCCTGACTTTGACAGTTGTTGAATATAAAAAACTCCAAATACCTTATATTTAAAGGGTTAATGGAGTTTTATTTTGTTAAAAAAA
>CADBSI010000015.1 GCA_902797275.1 uncultured Erysipelotrichaceae bacterium
CTTGGTAAAGAACCAAGTAGAGAAGTTAACCCTGATGAAGTAGTTGCTATGGGTGCTGCTATTCAAGGTGGTGTTTTAACTGGTGAAGTTAATGATATCGTGCTTCTTGATGTTACACCTTTATCTCTTGGTATTGAAACTCTTGGCGGAGTTATGACAACATTAATACCTAGAAATACAACTATTCCAACTTCAAAGAGCCAAGTATTCTCAACTGCTGCTGATAATCAACCTGCTGTTGATATTCACGTATTACAAGGTGAAAGAAGTATGGCAAGTGATAACAAAACTCTTGGTAATTTCCAATTAACTGGAATTCCTTCTGCACCTCGTGGAGTACCTCAAATCGAAGTTAAATTTGATATTGATGCTAATGGTATTGTTCATGTTACTGCTAAAGATTTAGGAACTAACAAAGAACAATCTATTACAATTACATCTAATACTAATCTTTCTGATGAAGAAATTGATCGTATGATGAAAGAAGCAGAAGCTAATAAAGAAGAAGATAAAAAACGTAAAGAAGAAGCTGACGTTAAAAATGAAGCTGAACAATTAGTTTTCCAAACTGAAAAAACAATCAAAGATTTAGGCGACAAAGTAGAAAGTTCTGAAAAAGAAGAAGTAGAAAAACTAATTAAAGACTTAAAAGAAGCTTTAGATAAAAATGATATAGAAGATATCAAATCTAAAAAAGATAAACTTCAAGAAAAAGCTATGGCTCTTGCAACTAAGTTATATGAAAATGTTAAACCAGAAAATAGTGAAGCTGAACCTGAAACTAACACAACTAATGAAACTAAAAAAGATGATGTTAGTGATGCTGAATACGAAGAAAAATAATTAATAAGTTTATAAGAAAGTCCTAGAATTACTAGGACTTTCCTTAAGTAAATAAAGGAGAAAAATGAAACAAAAGAAAAGATCAGAGATAAATATTCAAGATACTTGGGATTTAACCCCTATATTTAAAACTAAAGAAGAGTTTTTAAGTAATTATCAAAAGTTTGAAAAAGAGTATTTAAATATTTTAAAGTATAAAAATCATATTTTAGATAGTAGTAAAAGTATGCTAGAATTTTTAGAGTTAAGTGATGAACTTGAAAGAAAATTATATAAATTATACTACTATGCTCATCTAAATTTTGATGTTGATACAACTAATAACGAATCTCAAAAAATGCTTGGTATGGTTGATAACATAATGGTTAAATATAATGAGGCAACATCATTTGTTTTACCTGAATTATTAAAAAGCGATTATGAAAAAGTTTTAAAATATTTAAAGATAGAACCAAATTTAAAAAAATATCAATATAATTTAGAAAAAATTTATCGTTATAAAAGTCATACTTTATCAGAAAAAGAAGAAAAAATTCTTTCTAGTTTAGGAGTTAGTTTAGGAGCATCTGAGACAATATTTGAAACTTTAACAGATTCAGATATGGTATTTCCTAGTATAACAGTTGATGGAGTTAAACATGAATTCACTGAAAGTAATTATTCAACTTTTATAGAATCACTTGATAGAACTACGAGAAAAAAAGCTTTTTCAATTCTTTTTAAAACGTATGAAAAATTTAATCATACTATTGCTGATACTTTTAGATTAAATGTTGAAGCTAATACCAAAGTTGCTAAACTTAAAAATTATGATTCTGCAATTACAGCTAGTTTATTTCATGATAACATTAGTTTAGACGTTTATAATAATTTAATTAAAACAGTAAATGACAATTTAGATGTTTTATATAAATATTATGATTTAAAAAGGGAAGTTCTTAACTTAGATAAATTACATTTATATGATATTTATACTCCTATGGTTAATGATTTTAATCAAAGTTATAGTTTTGAAGAAGCTAAAAATATTGTTTTAGAAGGCTTAAAAGTATTAGGAAATGAGTATCAAGAAAATTTAGTGAATGCTTTTAATAATCGTTATATCGATATTTATAATAATAAAGGTAAAAGAAGTGGAGCTTATTCAAGTGGCTTTTATGATACAAATCCTTACATTCTTTTAAATTTTGAAGGTAAATATGATGATGTAACAACCCTTGCTCATGAATTAGGTCATTCAATGCATACAATGTATTCTTGTAAAAATAATCCTTATAATACTTCAAGTTATCAAATATTTGTTGCTGAAGTAGCTTCAACTGTTAATGAACTTATTCTAGTTAAATATTTACTTAAAAAAGCAGTTAAAAAAGAAGAAAAACTTTATTTACTTAATCGTTTAATGGAATTATTTAAAGGTACTATTTTTAGACAAACAATGTTTGCTGAGTTTGAACGTAATATGTATTTTGATCATGAAAAAGGAATAATTTTAACTAGTGATTATTTAAATGATAATTATTATAAATTAGTTAAAAAATATTTTGGTAAAAATGTATCATGTGATAAACTAATTAAGTATGAATGGTCAAGAATTCCTCATTTCTATTATGATTTTTATGTTTATAAGTATGCAATTGGCCTATCAGCTGCTTGTAAAATTGTTCATGATATAGAAACAAATGGAATTAGTAGTGTTAGAAAATACTTAGAATTCTTAAAAACAGGAGGATCAATGGATCCAGCTTTAGAATTATTAGTATGTGATGTTGATATAAATTCTCAAGATTTTATCTTAGAAGCTATTAAAATGTTTGATGCTACTATTTTAGAATTTAAAACTATTTATAATGAGTAGTAAAAAAGGATGTGAATTTTATGAATAAAAAAGATTATTATGAAGTACTTGGGGTATCTAAAGATGCAAGTGATGCTGATATTAAAAGTGCTTTTCGAAAATTAGCTAAAAAATATCATCCTGATATTTGTAAAGAACCAGATGCTGAAGAAAAATTTAAAGAAGTTCAAGAAGCTTATGCTGTTTTATCAGATCCTACTAAAAGAAAACAATATGATCAATTTGGTCATGCTGCATTTGATAATAATGGCGGAGGTTCTCCATTTGGAGCAGGCGGATTTGATTTTTCAGGATTTGATGTTGATTTAGATGATATTTTAGGCAATATGTTTGGATCTGGCTTTGGCTTTTCCGGTAGAGGAAGCAGAAAAAGTACAAAAAGTCGAGGAAGTGATGTTTTATACCGCATGAACTTAACTTTTGAAGAAGCTGCTTTTGGTTGTAAAAAAGATATAAAGGTTGATACCAATGTTGCTTGTCCCGATTGTAATGGTTTAGGAGGACATGGCGAAACTACATGTGAAGTATGTCATGGTTCTGGAACTATAACCTCTGAGCAAAGAACAATTTTAGGTTCATTTGTATCTAAAACAACTTGTACTAATTGTGGGGGAACTGGTAAAACTTTCAAAAGCCGTTGTACAACCTGTTCTGGTAAAGGTAAAATCAGACAAAACCGTACTATCACAGTTAAAATCCCATCAGGAATTGATAATGGTAATCGTTTAAGATTAGTTGGTAAAGGTGAAGCTGGTGGCAATGGAGGAGAACCTGGAGACTTATATTTAGAGTTTAGTGTTTCAGAGCATGAATACTTTAAAAGGGATGGCTTAGATATTTATTTAAATGTTCCAATTACTATAACTGATGCTATCTTAGGATGCAAAAAAGATATTAGAACTTTAAACTCTGTTGTTACCTTAAATGTTAAACCTGGTACCAATACAGGTGATAAACAAAGAATTAAAGGAAAAGGAATTGAAAACTCTGAAACTGGTAAATGTGGAGATATGTATTTAATATTTGAGGTTGTTTTACCAGATAAAATTACCAGAGAACAAAAAGAATTATTTGAAAGATTACAAAATACTAATTTAGAAAATACAACTTATACAAAATTTACTAAGTTTGTTAATAAAAAATAAGTATTGACTTTCCCCTTAACTGTAATGCTATGATTACTCTTGAAAGGAGAGTTTTGACATTTTACTAAATTTAGTGTATAATATACTTGATTTTTAGGGGGTAAATATGTATAGTATTGGAGAATTTGCAAAACTTCTAGGAATAAATTCTAAAACACTTAGATATTATGATTTAATAGGTATACTAAAACCATCAACAGTTGATAAATATACGGGTTATAGATCTTATTCAAATAATCAAATAGCTGAGTACAAAAAAATTGTATATTTAAAAAAAATAGGTTTTACTCTTGAAGAAATAAAAGAAAATTTAATAAATCTTAAGTTAGAAAGTGTTTTAAGAAAAAAACAAGAATTAATTCTTACAAGAGAAAACTTAAATAGACAAATAGAAGAACTTACTAATCTTGAAAATACTTTAGATTTAACTCAGGGAACCAAGGAAAAAACATTAATTAAGAAATAAAAATTATGAAAAAAGAACAAATAACAAATTTAAAAAATAAGTATATATATCTAAGAAATTATCTTTTAGAATATAAAAAGTACTTAGAAGCTGAGGAACTTAATAAGCAACAAGAAAAACATCAAGATAATACTTATGTTAAAAAATTAACTTTAACTAAAAAGTTCTATGGTAGAAATTTAAATGTCGGATAAATATTAAATTATTTATCCTTTTTAATATTTAAATAAATTAAAAAATATGGTATAATACCAAAGTTTGGAAGGGGTAGTAGTATGATTTATATAACAGGAGATACACATGGAAAATTTTCAAGAATAGAGAAATTTTGTCAGGAATTTAATACAACTAAAGCTGACTATTTAATTATTTTAGGTGATGCTGGTATTAATTATTTTGGTTCTTATGATAATAAATTAAAAAGTTATTTAGAAAGGTTACCTATTACTTTTTTACTAGTTTATGGTAATCACGAAGAAAGACCTGAAAATATTAAAACTTATAAAGAAGTACCAATGTTTTCAAATACCATGTATCAAGAAGAAGCTTATCCAAGTTTATTATTTTTTAAGGATGGAGAAATTTATAATATTTTAGGTAAAAAAGTTTTAGTAATAGGTGGAGCTTTCTCAGTTAATAAAGATTTAATGTTAGAACATGGTTATAAATGGTTTAAAGATGAACAACCAAATGAACTTATTAAAGAAAATACTTTAAAAAACTTAGCTAACAATAATTATCAAGTTGATTATATCTTATCCCATACTTGTCCGTTTAAGTATTTACCAATAGAAATGTTTTATGTTAACATTGATCAAAGTAAAGTAGATCAAACAACAGAGAAATTTTTGGATTTAATTGAAAATCAAACTACTTATACTAAATGGTACTGTGGTCATTTTCATACTGATAAAGTTGTTGATAAAATTAATTTTATGTTTAATGATTTTAAATCTTTTGAATAAAAAACTAGTAATTAAACTAATTTTTTTGTATAATTAATTTATGAAAGATTTAGAAGATTATTTAACTTATTTAAAATATAATAAAAATTATAGTGAGAAAACTATTTTAAACTATAAATTAGATTTAGAAGATTATTTTAACTATTTACATATTGAAAATATGTCTTATAAAGATATTACTTATAATGATTTAATGCCTTTATTTGAACATTTTGAAACTAATAAATTATCTAATAAAAGTATAAGAAGACATATTAGTAGTATTAAGGGTTTTTATAAATATTTAGTCAATAATGATATTGTTAATTCTAATCCTTTTATTTATGTTAAATTACCTAAGAAAGAACAAAAATTACCAAGATATTTAACAATAGAAGAATTATTAGAAATATTTAATAGTTTAGAAATAAAAACTAATTATGATTTACGAGATAGACTTATTTTAGAACTTATGTATGCAACAGGAGTAAGAGTATCAGAACTTGTTAATATAAAAATTTTAGATATTGATTTTACCAATAATAGCATAAAAGTTCTAGGAAAAGGTAGTAAAGAAAGAATAGTTTATTATAATGAAGTTGCTAAAACTTATTTAGAAAAATATTTAAGAATTTATCCAAGTCTTAATAAAAAAAATCTTAGTTTTCTCTTTTTAAATTACAAGGGTGATAAATTAACAACAGCAGGTATTAGTTATATAATAAATCAAGTAATAAAAAAAATAAGTTTTGATAAACATATAACTCCCCATATGTTAAGACATTCCTTTGCCACTCATCTACTTAATAATGGTTGTAGTTTAGCAACAGTTCAAGAATTACTAGGACATTCATCAATTGGAACAACAGGAATATATACTCATATAACTCTTGATCATGTTAAAGATGTTTATTATAAATGCTTTAGGAGGTAAAATGAAACTTGAAAAAGAATTTAATGAAATTATAAAAATGCCAAAAGAAGAGCAAATAAAACTTTTAACTAATCCTGATTTTTTAACTTTAAAAGATAAATATACTTATGAATTCTATGATATATTTACTTACCTAATAAAAAACAATCAAGAAGAAGTTGAAAAAATAATATTATCTAGTTTAAATTTAATTAAAATGTTTCTAGAACCAGAATACTATACTTACCATGGTATATCTTTTTCCTATAACTTTTTAGTTAATCTAATCAAAATAACTTATCAAAACAATATAGATCAAGGCAAAATAAATATGTTAGCTTATAATAGTTTAAATGAAATAGAACAAGAAAAAATCTTAAACGAAAACATAAATAGACAAATGAAAGTTAATTTATTTAAAGTATTAAAAAGAAATGTAGTTGAAAAATATTTAAATGCTAATTATTTAAAATTAACAAATAGAGAAGTATGGGACTTAATAATGTGGGGAGTAAACGTTCCATCAACCTATTATGAAAATGAAGATTTCTTTATAGATAATATTTTATCTTATAGTATAACTAAAATGAATTTTAATTTAAATATTTTAGCTAATAGTATTGATATTACTTATTTAACTAATTTAAAATATAATTTCTTTAATAATATAATATTAAGTTATAACAATGAATATAAAATAAAAGATAAATCGATTGAAAGTATTTTTGCTAATCATTATAAAGCTTCCTATGAAAGTTTAGATATTGATTTAAAATTAGTAATAAATTTAGTAATAGATAATTTATTTCAAGATAATTTAAGAAATGTTTGTATAGATATTGAAGAATTATTAAGTGCTAATTTAAAATATAATTTAATACCGGAAAGCCATATTAATTTTTATAAAAAGATTCAAGATATATATTCATATTCTTTAATAGATGTTATTAATTTATATAAAGAATATAAAAAATATGATATTATATCTTTATTATATGATGATATTAGATTATTAAAAACAAGAGTTTATCAAGATATTTTAAATTCTTTAATAAAAATAGAAGATATTAATAATTTAAAAAACAATAAATTAAGTGAAATAAATAATACTTCTATTTATGAATTTACAGGAGAAAAATTTACTTTATTAGTAAGTTGTCTTATTAAAGAACAAGAAGATATAACTAATTATAAAAGAAATTGTTATAGTTTGATATCTGATAAAAATATGCATGTTTTTATGGACAATTCTTTAATATTTGGTTATACCAATATTGATCCTAATTATATCATGCATATTTATGAACAAGATGCTTACAGTAACGATCTAGTTGGGGGAAGTGATTATGTAAGTAGACTAAGAGATAAAGATTATATTTTAAGTAGTAATTATACTAATGAAGTTCAAATAATAAATAATTATTATGATGATACTTTATATAAACGAATTAAACCATCCTATATAGTATGTTTTGATACCATAAAAGATAGAACTTTACAAGCTAGTAAGACTATGAATTTACCAATTATTTTAATTCATAAAGAAAAATATAAATTAGATGATAGTAATAAAACATATTCAAATAAAGAATTAGATAATATGTATTTTACTATGACAAGTGAAAATGAAAATATTGAAGAAGATAGTTATAAAAATAAAAAACTATAAAAAAGAAGAATTAATTAATCTTAATAGGAATAGATTTTAATTCTTCTTTTATTAAATCTTCTCTTTTAATAATTTGTAAATAAAGAATGGTTATTCTTCTTTCAATTTTAAGTACTTCATCATCTATATCTTTATAATTGGTAATAATTAAAGTATCTAAATCATCTTTAATAGTTTTTAAATAAAGTCTTCCTTTTAAATTAAAACCAAGTACTCTTATATAATTAATATCATATTTTTGATCCTTTTTAATATTAAATAAAATATGTAAAAACATTCTATTTAACTTATTGTAAGTAAATCTTTTAGTTTTAATATTATCAATTAATTCTTGATAAGTATTACTAACTAAAATAAATTTTTTAATTCTTATATCTATTCCTTCAACTACATCTAAATATTTATCTAAGTTATCAATTTCACTTATTAATTTATATTTTAATAAATAATAATAATTATCTAAGTAATTATAATCCATTTTAAGTTTTTCTTTAGTAATTTCAGGAATAGTATTATCTATATTATTTCTTTTTAAATAATTTTCTCTTATACTAGTAGCACTTGTGATAGTAGAGGTTATTTCTTTAGCTAAATAATCATTTGTTCTTTTAATAGTAAGGGGTTTTATTTGATAATTATTTTGCATGATTACTTTTATATAAGAAAGACCTAGTAAATCATTGGAATTATTAATTTCTATATTAGTTAAATTATATAAAGCTTTCATAGTACTTTTAGGATAGTTATTACCAAGATCTAAATATTTTTTAACTAAAGTATCATATTCTTTATTAAATAACATCGTGGAAACTAAATTTTTTAAAACATCAACATCATCAGTTTCTGAACCAAAGATTAAATAATCCATTTTAAGTTTTTCTAAAATACTAACTCCATAATAAGCAAAAGTATCAGCTGATTGAGTTGCAAAGATAAAGGGGAGTTCAATTACTAAATCAACTTTATATTCTAAAGCAATTCTTGTTTTATCCCATTTAGTAAGATAAGAAAATTCACCTCTTTGTGTAAAACTTGAACTTAAAACTAAAGTAATAAAACTATCAGGAAACATTTCTCTTATTTTTTCTAAATGATAAATATGTCCATTATGAAAAGGATTATACTCACAAATAATTCCAATTTTATCCATTAACATCACCAAAAACATTATACAATAAATAAATATATTATTCAAATTTCTAAAAAAACTAATTTAAAGTGTAAAAAAACTATGAAAATACCTTGTATAATTTTAAATTCTTTGCTATAATACAAAGAGTTAAAGGAAACGGAGGGATTATAATGGCAAAACTTGGGAATAGACAAAGAAAGACTTTAGTATGTACAGAATGTAATGAAGAAAATTATCGTACTGAAAAAAATATTAAGAATACAACCGATCGTTTAGAATTAAAAAAATATTGTAGTAAATGTCAAAAACATACTATTCATAAAGAAAAAAAATAATAAGATAGGAATGATATTATGATTAACGTAAATGATTTAAAAGTAGCAATGACAATTGGTATGGATGGAAACATTTATACAGTTTTAGAACTTGGTCATGTAAAACCAGGTAAAGGAGCTGCCTTTGTTACGGCTAAACTTAAAAATTTAAGAACAGGTTCTATTATAGAAGAAAGATTTAATGCTGGAACTAAAGTAGAACAAGCTAGAATTGAAAAGAAACCAATGCAATTTTTATATAGCATGAATGATAACTATACATTTATGGATATGAATACTTATGAACAAATTGAACTTAACAAAAGTGTTATTGGTGATGATGCTAAATTATTAAAGGAAAATTTAGAGGTTGATATCATGTTCTTTGAAGGTGAAATGTTAGGTATGAATTTACCTGATAAAATAGCTATGAAAGTAGTTCATACAGAACCTGGTGTTAAAGGTAATACAACTTCAACTGCTATGAAAGATGCTGAACTTGAAACCGGTTTAGTTATAAAGGTTCCAATGTTTATAGATCAAGATGAAATAGTTTTAGTTTCTAGTAAAGATGGAAAATATGTATCTCGTGCATAATTTCTTTTTTTTATTTTAATTTTTAAATTCGACAATTTTTTTAAAACTAATTTGTTATATTATACTTGGTGATAATAAATGAGAAGATTTTATATATTTAATATTAGAAAAGAACTACTAACTCTTTATAAAGATAATCAAGATAATTTATACAAAATACTTTTAAGTATTAAAGAAACTAAAGAAAGTGAACTAGTATATGCATATAATTTATTTAAACAAATATGTACTACTTATGATACTTTAAATTTAAATAACAAATTATATTTAAAAATGCATAATGATCTTGTATATACAAAAATTGATAATGAACATATAATTAATAATTTATATAAAGATGAGGTAAGTATTTTAAAAGTTAAAAAAAGTCATTTAGTATTAGATTCTAATTCTACTTATTCAAGTTTTTTAAACTTTTTAAGTGAATATAATAGCAATTTATTTGTTTGTGATTTTATAAATGGAGATTATTTCTTTTTAACTGATATTCATTTAGTTGTAGAATAAATGTAAATATTTTACTTAATTATTTAAATTATTAATTTTTTTTGATATACTTAAGTTGATGTAGTATGGATGAAGTAAAATTAAAAATTAAAATATTAGAAGCTTTAAAAATAGCTTATAGTAATATTTCTTTAGAAAGTGATTTTAATTATTCTTATGAAGAAATTAAAAAACTTTGTTTAAGTAAGAAAAAGTAGGGGTGTTTTACATGAATTTTGATGATTATTTTATAGATGGTACTAAAACTTTAAAAAATAAATTAGGAATAACAGACATAGATTTATTAATTAAAGAAGAACAAGTAATTGTTCTTCAGAGTGTTGACAAAGTTCAATACTCTTTTCTTAAAAAAAATAATGTGATATA
>CADBSI010000016.1 GCA_902797275.1 uncultured Erysipelotrichaceae bacterium
AAGGGGGAATAGTTTTAAATACATCTTCTAGTAATACGCATGTGTTCTCTTCGAAAATTAGTTCTCCTATTGTTTCAGTTTATGATAGAGCAGGCAATAAAGTTCAAGTATCATGTAGTGTAATTAATAAAACTAAAACATATGATTTAGAAGTTCATTATATAAATGTAGGAAGAGAAGATGCAATTTTAATTAGAAGTAGTGAAAAAACAATTTTTATAGATGGTGGTAGTTATGATAAAAAAACAATTATAACATCTTATCTAAAAAACTTAGGAATAACACATATAGATGCCATAATTGGATCTCACTTGCATTTTAACCATATTCAAGCACAAGCAGCTATTTTAGATAATTTTTCAGTTGATGCTATTTATTATGGTCAAGATTTAACTACTTGTCTTGGTAAGTATTGTGAAGAAAGAGATCAACAGTATATTTTAGATAGCATTAAAAGACATAATAAAAAAATTACTATAATGAAATTAAATGATAATATTACTATAGGTGATATGAAAATTTTATGTATTGGTCCTACGACTTTAAGAACATTAAGTCAAACTAAGTATCCTCAAAATTATAATTCTTTAAATTTCATTTTAACATATGGCAATAATAAGTTTATGTTTACAGGAGATTACATGCAATCTGATAATATTTTAAAACAATTTAGTCAAAGTACTTTAAAAATAGATGTTTTAAAATACCCACATCATGGTAATTCTTCAATCGATAAAACTTTAATAAATTATATGTCTCCTAAATATGTTGTGGTAACAAATTCAAGAGATGAATTATCAGGAAGAAGTGAAAGTACATATTTAAGTAATGTTGGAGCTAAAATCTATTATAGTTATCGTGATAAAAACATTTTAATTACTAGTAATGGTACTAATGTAAGTATAAAAACTAATATTAATCCAAGTGATTATAAGCGTTAAAAAAGTTTACATTTAAAAATTTAATAAACTAATTAGGCAAAAAAGGTTGCATTTCTAAGCTTTTTTTGTTATTATTTAGTTAGAATATAGTAGAATAGATTGGGAGATGAAATATATGTTCAAAAATTTTGATTTTAGTTGGTTTTTAACAACCCCAGGAATCCTAACAGGAGTAGGTTGTTTATTAATTTTAATATCAATTATAATCTTTTTATCATCAATGAAAGGAAAAAAGAAAGACGTAGAAGAAAATTTAAATACAGATGCAGTTATACCTGATGCCAATCCCGTTGCAAGTGGGGTAGCACCTATTGATTTTGCTAAGACAATGGAGCCAACTCCTTTAGATACTTCTTTAAATCAAAACGTTGTTAATAATGTTAATACAAATGAAGTAGTAAATAATATTAGTGAAATGGATAAATTACAAACAACACCAGTAGCACCAAGTGTAGCTCAAGTTAATATGGAGCCTCAAATTCAACCTGTACCAGTTGCTCCAGTAAGTGTAGAACCACAAGTTCAACCAACAACTGTAGAGCCAAGTGTAGCTCCACTTAATATAGAGCCACAAATTCAACCTGTATCAGTTGCTCCAATAAGTGTAGAACCCCAAGTTCAACCAACAACTGTAGAGCCAAGTGTAGCTCCTGTTAATATAGAACCTCAAATTCAACCGGTATCAGTTGCTCCAATAAGTGTAGAACCACAAGTTCAACCAACACCAGTTGCACCAAGTGTAGCTTCTGTTAATATAGAACCTCAAATTCAACCAGTGTCAGTTGCTCCGATAAGTGTAGAACCCCAAGTTCAACCAACAACTGTAGAGCCAAGTGTAGCTCAAGTTAATATGGAGCCTCAAATTCAACCAGTGTCAGTTGCTCCAATAAGTGTAGAACCCCAAGTTCAACCAACACCAGTTGCACCAAGTGTAGCTTCTGTTAATATAGAACCTCAAATTCAACCGGTGCCAGTTGCTCCAGTAAGTGTAGAACCACAAGTTCAACCAACTCAACAACCATTTAATTATGAAAGCATTAACCCTACAGTTAATCAAAATTCTGAGCTTAAAAGACCAGATGATATAGAGGCACTATAGCAATTAGAAAGGACACTTTATGAAAAATATAGTTGACATAATAATCATAATATTTATATTACTATCAGGAATAATGGGATGGAAAAGAGGCGTATTTAAACAACTAGTATTATGTGTTGGTACTATTTTAATATTTTATTTAGCATATAAGTTTAAAGATCCTGTTGGAGATTGGTTTCTTTTAAATACTTCTTTGCCTATGTTTGATTTTCCTAATTTATTTAAAGGAGTAATTACTTTAAACATTTTAGTGTATCAAACCTTAGCATTTATTGTAGTACTTGCTGTTTTATTAATAATCTTTGATATTATCTTATCAATTACAGGTTTATTTGAAAAACTACTTCGTATAACAATTATTTTAGGAGTTCCTTCAAAAATCTTAGGTTTTATTGGAGGATTAATAGAAGGTTATGTAATTGCATTTGTTATACTATTCTTCTTAACTCAACCTGCATTTAGTTTTTCATTTTTTCAAGATAGTGATTTATCTAAACGTATATTGACTTCATCACCTGTGTTATCAGATATTGCTGGTGATACGGTTAGTGTTATTGAAGATATATATAAGTTAAAAGATGAAAAAAATACAACTGTTTTAAATCAAAAAACATTAGATATGATGTTAGATAAAAAAGTAGTATCTTATAAAACAGCAAACGAATTATATAAAAAAGGTAAAATTAATTTTGATGGTATAGAAAGTATACTTGATAAATATAAGGATTAGGATCAAAAATGATAAAATATTTAGAAAATGATTTTGAAAAAGAAATTAAAGATAAAAAAATACTTGTAGATTTTTATGCTTCTTGGTGTGGACCATGTAGAATGCTTACCGAAGTACTAGAAAGTATTGAAGATAAAATTGATATCTTAAAAGTAGACGTTGATAAATTTCCTGAGATAGCTCGTAAATACGGAGTAATGAGTATTCCAAATTTGATTTTGTTCGAAAATAATCAAGTTATAAAAAATCAAGTAGGTTTTTTAAATGAAAACGAATTATTAGATTTTATAAATGAAAAATAGCATAGAATAAATTTATGCTTTTTTTGTGTTATTTTTTAAAAATATATTAATATAATTAATTGAATGGAGGAATAAACATGGAAATACTTAAAGTAAGTAGTAAGTCAAATCCAAGTAGCGTAGCTGGAGCTCTTGCTAATGTATTTAAAGAAAAAACGATTGTTGAAGTTCAAGCTGTTGGAGCTGGTGCTATTAATCAAGCGGTTAAAGCAATAGCAATAGCTAGAGGTTTTGTGGCTCCAAGTGGTAAAAATCTTGTATGTATACCAGCTTTTTCAGACATATCGATAGATGGAGAAGAAAGAACCGCTATTAAATTAATAGTAGAAGCTAAATAGCTTCTTTTAATTTTTTTAATTCTTTTTTATCATCTTTATCTATTTTAGATTTAATAAACTATGTAGTATAAGCAAAAATCAAGTTAGAAAATTTAATGTTAAAGAAATGTTTCAAAAAAGAATATAACTAATGTATCTTAATTTATATCTATATCTAAGTTTATTAATGTGATAGAATATAAAACAAAATGTGTTGTAGAAAATTAATTAGTATTGATAGATATTAATTATGTAATCAAAATAAAGATTTAAATCAAAAAGTTAATTATTTGCTATGCAGATATTGTTTTATATTATAGAAATATTACTTGCTAATTATTAATTATGTAGAAACTATCCAATTTTATGTCTTTTTATATTAATAAGGGTATTATTAAATAGATAAAAATCTAATAGATTGGCATGTGATTTAAAATTGTGTGAGGGTAGGGTAAAAATAGAAAATAAATCTATTAAAAACTTACTTTTTTAGTATTGTACATTTAAAAAATTATAAATATATTTTCTTTTTGTAATTATTATAGTATAATAAACTAAAGGAGGAGTAATATATGTCTAAAACGGACAAAAATAAGAAAAAAATTATTGCTATTATATCTGGTATTATATTAATTGCTATAATTGCTTTCTTACTATGGTTTTTTAATCGAAAGTTTGATGTCACTTTTGATTTTAATAATGGTACCAAAGAAGAAATCATTAAAGTTAAATATCACCAAACCATTAACGAAAAAGATATCAAAGATCAAAAAGATTTGGGAGAATTATTTATTGCTTGGTATGAAGTAGTAGGTATTAAAGAAAAAGAAGATGTTTTGGCAGATAAACCATTTGACTTTAATACTAAAATAAATAAGACTATTAAACTAAAAGCTCTTTACAAAGGAAAAATTGAAACAATTACTATTACTTTTGACTCTAAAGGTGGTAGTGCTGTTGATCCTATTACTATTAATAAGGGTACTGAACTTATACTTCCAAAAGAACCAACATATGCTGGTTATACTTTTAAAGGATGGTATGATATAAATGAAACCCCAATACATAATAATGCTCTTCTAGGAGAAGATACTACTTTATATGCTAAGTGGGAAAAAATACCTGAACCTAAACCCGAACCTAAACCAGAGCCTAAGAAAGAAGAAAAAATATCTTTATCTTTAAGTAGAGATACTCTTCATGTTAATGGTATTAAAACCTCTACAGCTACTGCTACAGTTGAAAATTCTAGTGGAAAAGTTACTTATTCATTAAGTGATACGAACTGTATGACTATTAATGAAAATACTGGTGCTATTAGTGTTTCTTCTAATCCTAAAAATTGTTCTAATGGCGCTAACATTACGGTAAGTGCCAAAACACCAGGTGGAAAAATTGCAACAGCTGTCATTTATTATGAAAAAGATTTAGTTTTAACTCACGACGGCAAAACTTATACTCAAGATGATAGAGCCAGTGGTAGATCTTCAACCTTCACTGTTAATGCTAATCAAAATGTTAGTTGGAATATAGAAGCTGCTGTAAAGCCATCATATCGTTACACTTATAATGATTACAAAAACAAAACAGCTACATCCGTAACTGGTGGATATATAATTGACAGTATCGTAGAATCAACTGGTGCTACTAGCAAAATAACCACTGATGTCAAAGTAACTGCTACTACTAAAGCTGAACAAAAAATATCTTTAATAATAAACCAGTATGTAGCATAAAATTTAAAAGAAGATAATATGATGAAATAATCTGGATGTTCGTGATATTCTTTAATACTAAGAATAATACTATTTATATATATGCTACTAAATAAAAAAATTAATGGCTTACTAAGTCTACCAACGTTTTTAGATATATCAATAGATGTAGAGAAAAGAACCGTTATTAAATTAGAAAATAAATAAAAATACTAAAATCTTTTGACTTTAGTATTTTTTTCTATATCTATTTTTTCTAATTCATCAATTATATCTTCAAAATAATAATATCTTGTGAATTGTCTTTTTAAACTTAAGTAAGAATCAATTTCCTTTTTTAGATCTTTTGGTAAAATTAAACAATTTGAATTTGAAAGAGAACGTATATCCCTTCCTTTAAAAGTATCATTTATTAAATAATAAATTAATAAACATAAAATATCTAATTTATCATCATTAATACTTTCTATTATCTTTTCCTCTAAAGAACTTTCTTCATCTTTATAAATATTATCATCAGAAACAAATTCATCTACTATAGAAGAATCTAAATCTATTATTTGAAAATCTAAATTATTATTAATCATGATATTATCAGGATTTAAATCACTATGAATAACATTATTATTATGCATAATTTTAATTAAAGAAAGTAATCTTTTAAGAAGATTTAAAACTTCTTGCTTTGATAAAGAATTAACATTTAAATTACTTAAAGTTATATAATCTTTTAAAAATTCTAATTTAATTTTACTTAGACAATTAAAAAATCTTTTTCTTTCTTTATCATTTATTTTTCTATAAGCAAGAGGAGTATTTAAAAAAGGTAAATCTTTTTGTTTTAATAAATTCCAACCTTCTATATCCATAGGTGAAAATTTAATTATAGTATTATCATCATTTAAAAATATTTTATTATATTTAATGCCATTATATATAATATTACCCATAAGCACCTCTAAAACAGTCATATTATACCATATAATAAGTAAAATGTAAAGTTTGTGTAAATAAAAAAGAAGCATTTGCTTCTTAGTTAGTATAAGTATCATTTAAACAACGTATTGCTAAGACACAATCAAGATTAATTGTAAAAAAGTTATTGGTACTTAAGTATGGCATAATGGTATTTTCTGTATCAGGATTTGGGGCTAATATTTCAAATGTAGCACAGTTGCAATCAACTTTATTAATTTTAAATACAGTACTTGTTCCAGTTTCACCGTTTAAGGTATAAGGCATGCTCCATAAAGTACCAGTAGAACAGCAATATAAAGTTATAGGTCTTGTATTATAGATATAACCATTTATACTTGGACCTAAACAAGGTTTATCACATCCTACATTATCAATATTTGGACACTCTGTATTTTTTTGTAATTCTAAGATAAATTCTAAAATTTTACTTATACATGTTTCTTTACAGTTATTTTCCATAGTTCTCCTTTCTAAACATTATCAACAATAGTATCAGTTAAACATCTAATTGCACAAATACATCCTAAATTAATAGTTGCATAAGTATTAGTATTGTTATAAGTAGTAGTATCTCCAGTTGTATTTTCACTTAATAAAAGAACACCAACACTATTGTCAGAAACGTTTTCTACTCGAAATACATTTGTTGTTTGAGTAGTACCATTTGAATCAGTATATTCTAAAGCGATTGGGGTATTATCACAGCGATATAAGACAATTGGTCTTGTATTAAAACATAGAGTATTAGTAATAGGACCTAAGTATGGTTTTATACAGGTATTGTCTTGACATTCTGTTTTATTAGCATTATTTTGTAAAACATTAATAACATTTAATATTTTAGCAATACAATTAGTTAAATTATTCATAAACTCACTCCTTTATTCTTTCTAATATAAAATATTCATGATAGGTTAAAAAGTGTGTTGCTAATACCTAAAAAATGATATAATAATAATATAGGAGGAGATATGAAAGCTTTAATAACTGGTGCTACTAGTGGAATAGGATTAGATATAGCTAAGTATTTAGATTCCCTAAACTATGATTTAATACTAGTAGGAAGGAATAAAGAAAAATTAGAAAGTATTGCTAATAGTTTAAAAGGAGAACCTAAATTAGTTGTTTTGGATTTAGAAGATCTAAAAAAAGTAAAAGAATTGTATTTACTTATTAAGAATTTTAATATTGATATTTTAGTAAATAATGCTGGATTTGGTTTGTTTGGAGAGTTTGTTAATAGTGATATAAAAACTGAACTTTCCATGATTGATGTAAATATAAAAGCTGTTCATTTATTAACTAAATTATTTTTAAAAGATATGGTTAAACGAAATTCAGGTTATATTTTAAATGTTTCATCAGCTGCTGGTTTTGGGCCAGGTCCTTTGATGGCGACTTATTATGCAACGAAGTCTTATGTTTTAAATTTAACCGAAGCAATTTCTTATGAACTTAAAGAACAAAATAGCAAGGTAGTTGTATCAGCTTTATGTCCCGGACCAGTTGCAACTAATTTTAATAAAGTAGCAGGAGTAGAATTTGCTTCAAAACCTTTATCAAGTGAATATGTAGCTAAGTATGCTATTGATAATTTACTTAAAGGTAAAAAAATTATAATACCAGGATTTTCTATAAAATTAATAACTTTTCTAAGAAGATTAGTTCCAAGAAATTTAATCTTAAAAATAACTTATAATTTTCAAAGAAGAAAAAGAATTTAAGAAATAAAATAAAAAAAAATAAGTAAATAATTTTACCTATTTATCTGAATTAACTAGTTTCTAGTTAATTTTTTTGCTTTATGTCTATCATTTGCAATACTTATAGTAGATGAAATACCTTTAATAAGTTTATATCCAGAATAGGCAAGTATGCCAATTCCAGCACCAATTCCAATAATTCCATAACCAGAAATTATATCAACTGGTTTAGAAGCAAGAATTATATCTCCAAAAATCTTTTTAGTAGTAGATGCATTACTAAGAGCATTTAAATGAGCTCCAATAACTGGTACTAAGTTAGGAAATGCTGTATTAACAATTCCCGCAACACTTGCTCCAATACTAGCACCTTTTATAATTCCCCCAACTGGTTTTTTAACTACCTTAAGTTTAGATTTTTCTTGACGAATTTTCTTTTCATTGACCTTTAAATTTCTAATTCTTGCAAGACTAAGATTTGCTAATTCATCTTCCTTAACACCATATTTTTTTTTAACTTTTTTAGTAAATTTTTCTTTATTCATATTCTCCCCCTTAAATTGCTAATATTATAACATATTTAAAAAAAAGATGCAAATTAGTAGTTTTTTTTCAAAAAATATATTATACTATAGAGTAAGTAGGTGATTAAATGGAAAAATATATCATTATTATCATAGTCTTTATAATTATTTTATTAGCAATTTTAAAATCTACTAAAAAAGATGCTAGATTAGAAATAAATAAACTAATAGAATACTTAGGTGGCAAAGATAATATTGTTTCAAGTGATTATAATTTATCTAGATTTGTTGTTACTTTAAGAGACATAACCAAAGTTAATAAAGAAGCAATTCAAAAACTAGGAGCTAAAGGAATAGTTGAAATAGATAATCAATTAAAAATAATCCTTGGTAGTAATTCTAAACAATTAAAAAAATATATTGATGAATTAAAAAGTTCTAAATGATCAAGGTTAACTTGATTTTTTTTTACAACATTTTTTTATATTTGACAAAATTCGACAAAATTCGACAATTAAATTTGCTTTAATAATGAGGGTGATAAAAAGTGGTATCAGTTGTTTTAAATATAAGTATTTTGTTATTACCAATATCATTATACTTAATAAGTATATGTTATCAAAACAATGTTAAAGTTATTAATAAAAATATATTAAGTTTTATATTAGTAGCAGAAGTATTAGTTTTTATTTTATTAAAAGATTATACAAGATCATTTGTACTTATTAATATTCCTTTATTAATTAGTTATTTAAAAAGAAAAAATATTACTAGTATAATATTATCAGTTTTAATTATTATTTATTATATATTTATTCATAAATTTAATTGCTATTTTATTATATTTGAATATTTACTTTATTATATTATTTATTTAATAATAAGTAAAAGTTATAAAACAGTATCTTTAATTTATATATTTACATTTATTAAATCTATTACTTTATGTGTAGAAATGTTTTATTTTAGTGCTAATACCTATAGTTTTGCTTTTACTTATTTATTAGTAGTTGCTAAATTATTTGGTTTTTATGTAAGTAGTTATTTAGTATTTATTTATCTATTGAAAGGAGAAGACATTATGAATATAAATACGGCTATGAAGGAACTTGAAAAAGAAAAGGTATTAAGGACATCTCTTTTTAAACTAACACATGAAATAAAAAATCCTTTAGCAGTTTGTAAAGGTTATTTAGATATGTTAGATTTGAATAACCAAGAAAAAGTAGATAAATATATTCCTATTGTAAAAGGAGAAATAGAAAGAACTTTAACTTTAATGGATGATTATTTAGATTATACTAAAGTCAAAATTAATAAAGAAGAAGTAGATATTTATTTACTTTTAGATGAAATAATTAAATCTTTAGAAATGTTTTTTAAAGAAAATAAAATAGTTTTAAATATAGATATTCCAGATGATGAGTTATATTTAAGTGTTGATTTTAATCGTATAAAACAAGTAATTATTAATATTTTAAAGAATTCTAAAGAAGCAAGAGATATAAATAAAGATAATTTAACTATTAAAATAAAAACAAGAATAACTAAATTATATTTTAAAATTATTATAGAAGATAATGGCATAGGAATGGATCAAGATACTTTAAGGCAAGTAATGGATTTATTCTTTACAACTAAAAGAAACGGAACAGGACTTGGTACTAGTTTATCTAAGGAAATAGTAGAACTTCATGGAGGTAATATTAAGTATTTATCAGAACTTAACAAGGGTACAACTGTTATTGTATCTCTTCCTTTATAAAAAAGGTTGAAATATTTAACTATAAGAGGTAAAATAAAAATAATTTAAAGGAGAAGTTATGTTAAATATTGTTTTATATGAACCTGAAATACCTACTAATACTGGTAATATTATGCGTACATGTGTTGCTACTAATACAAGACTTCATTTAATTGAACCACTTGGATTTAGTTTGGATGAGAAAAGTATTAAAAGAAGTGGAGTTAATTATATTGATAAATTAGAGTACTATGTTTATAAAGATTTTGAAGATTTTAAAAATAAAAACAAAGGAACTTATTATTATTTTACTAGATATGGTAAAAAACCTCATACAAGTTTTGATTATAAAGAAGAATATCAAAAAAATGATATTTATTTAATATTTGGAAAAGAATCAACTGGTATTCCAAGAAGTATTTTAGGAAGTGATTTAGATCATTGTATGCGAATACCAATGACTTCCAATGTAAGATCTTTAAATCTATCTAATTGTTGTGCAATTGTTGTATATGAAGTATTAAGACAACTTGATTATTTAGATTTATTAAGAGTAGAACCTCATAAAAGTGAAGACTTTATAATAAATGGAATAGAAAAACATGAATAATGTTCTTTTATTTTTGAAAAATCTACAAATTACCGAATAAAAAGTCTATAAATTACCGAACAAAAAGTCTACAAATTACCGAATTCACTTAAAAATTGATAAAACTACTTGAAAAACAAATAAATATTTGCTAAAATTTAAGTATAAAAAATACACAATAATTCGCAAATAAAATAGTAGTTTTCCTTATTTTATAAGGGTTTCGTTAAAAATATTTGCAAATTAAAATGTACAAAAAAAGGAGTTGATTTTATGAATAAACTAAATAATTACTTTACAACTAATCAAACTCCATCTTTACAAAACTTTACATGGGGGGGGGGTAGAGATACCCTATAATTCCTTATATATAAAGGAAATTGAGCAAATAAATGATACTTAAAAACATGATTAGTTTACAGTTTATCTATAATTTTTAATCGTGTTTTTTAATAATTTACATAATACGATTTTATTAGACACAAAAATACTTTATAATAAATAAAAAATGTGTTAAAATAAAATTGTATTAGAATAGAGGGGCAATAAAATAGAAAATAAAGGAGTTAAGTATGAAAAATAAAAATTAATAATAGTATTAAGTGTAATAGCAATCTTAGTATTAACAATAGGAGTATCATTTGCATTTTTTACTTATAATAAGGTAAGTATTAATAATTCAAGTCTTGTAGTGGGCGATATTTACATGCACTACAATGAAACAAATGAATTTAAAATAGAAGGTGCTATGCCAAGTAGCACTTATGATCCTACTAAATATTTTGAATTTACTATAGATGGAAAAAATACACATACTAAAAATGGAATATTATATAATATTCAAATAGTTCATGGAAATGATGAAGCAAATAAAACAAGAATAGAAGATAAGTATTTAAATTTTAGATTAATAAGTGTTGATAATAATCAAGAAACAATATTAAAAGATAAATTAACCATAGATAACATTAATAATACAACAATATATAGTAGTACAATACCAGCAAATACAACAAGTGAAATAACAAGAACATATAGATTATATATGTGGATAGATGGAAATGTAAATATCTGTGGGGGAACTCAA
>CADBSI010000017.1 GCA_902797275.1 uncultured Erysipelotrichaceae bacterium
GCAGTTTTTAAGCCATTTTTTATTAATTTTTCTCTTAACTTTTTATCACTAGTTAATCTTTCAATTTTATTTACAGCATCATCTATATTACCAGGTTCATAAAATAAGCAATTTTCTTCATCTTTTATATATTCAACATTACCACCATTAGGAGCAACAACAACTAGACCACCAGTTGCCATCATTTCAAGTGGAGGATATGAGAAACTTTCTAAAATACTAGATTTTATTAAAATATCAGCATCTTGATAAACCTTACCAACTTCAGCATATGGAACCTTATGCATGAATTTATCAACATAATACCATTTTTTAGGTTCTCCTTGATATGATAAAAAATGTATCTCATACTTATCTTTATCTAATTTATCAATAATTCTAAAACTTTCATCTACATTTTTATAATAGTCAAGACTATTTCCTTCAACTAAAATTTTTATTTTACCTTTAAATTCTCTCTCTTTAAATGTAAATTGTTCTAAATCTATACCATTAGGGGCATATTTACTTTCCTGTTCATAGCGATTTTTTAACCAATCCTCACACCATTTAGAAATAGTAATATAAGTAACATCATCTTGTTCATATGTCTTATTAGCTTCAATTCTGAAAGCTTGACCAAAGGGCATAAAATCTGTTTCAAAATTTTGAACAAAATATAATTTATGCTTTACATATCTCATTTTTTGAACAAAATCAAGAGTAGCCCAAAGTGTAGCCACCATAGTATCAACATGAGCAAGAAATTCAGTTTTATGCTTCTTCACTACATATACTTTTCCCCATCTTGTATCAAGATCATTGTTATTATTATCCATATTTATAACAGATACATCATATCCTTTGTTTTTTAATATAGCAATATGTCTTAAAACTACATTTACTCCGCCAGAAATATTAGTAGTTGGTAAAACAAATACGATATTTTTATGTAATTTGCTCTTTATATATTTAGCTACGCTATGTCCTGTATAAGTTGTAATATACTCTTTTATTACTCTATTATAAGCAGTTCCGGCAACTTTTTCTCTTATATCCTTATTAGTAACCAATTCTTCTAGAACTTGTTCCCATTCTTTTTCTGTAGAGCATAAGAAACCATCTTCTTTATCCTTAATAACCTCTTTAAAAGCACCTAAATTACTAGCAACTGTAACAACTTTTACAAGTGCAGCTTCAGTCCACTTATTTTCAGATTTTGCCTCATTAAAAATAGATTCTTCTAATGGCGCTAAATTAATATCTAAAGAAGCGATAATCGATGGTAAAAGCTGCCAATCAACAAATTTTTCTACAATTATTCTATCTTTAAACTCATCTAAATCTTCTGGTATATCTAATTCACCAACAAGTTTAAGTTTAACATTATCATATTTCTTCATTAACTTAATTAATGCAGGTTTTACTAATTCAAAATCAGGATTATGTGTAATAGAACCCGATAAATATCCTATTACTATATCATCACTATTCTCTTTCTTTTTTAGTGCTTTTAGTGACAACTCAGCCATTTTTTCACTAGCCACATTTCTATTGATAAAAACTTCTGGAATATAGTTTAATAATTCTTTTTTTAATGCTGATGTTGTTGTTATAGCATAATCACACATCTTAAGTGTTTTCTGCATTCTTTCTACTCCATCATCATATACTTTTTTATCTTCTTCATTCATATTTTGAACAAATTTAATTGTATCGGTATATTTTTTATCAATAACCAAATCATCTATATCAAAGAATACTACTTTATTCTCTTTTTTCGCAGTTTTAATAAATTCTTCTACTACAGGTGTAATAGGACATCTAAAGAATATAAATGCACGATAATATTTCATCATATCCAAATTTAAATCAGTATAATTAACTCTATCCGTATACAACCCACTTGCCCTTAGTTGTTCCACTTGATGATCTACTCTATATCTTTGTGGATGCGGCAATGTACAACCATTGATTATCAAAACATCACCAAAAATCTTTTTAGATTTACTTTTATATACAGTATGCCACAATAAATAATTCTTACTTTTTTTTCCGAAAGAAGCAATGCCTTCATTTTTTATTGTTTCTATTGATCTACTAAATAATTTACTCATAACTTTTTCCTTTCTTGTTTTTCTTATAATCTCTATAACCTTTTATATATGCTTTAATTTTACTAAATTTATTTTTTTCATACAAAACAATACCTAAAAGTATTGATTTAAATTTAACTAATATCTTACAAAATTCAGGAAAATCATTTTTATATAAATCTCTTATATAATGATAATTTCTACATTGATAATATCTTCTCATTGCAGAATGATTAGTAATTAATAAATCTTTTTTAAAGAATTTTCTATAAAATATATCTCCTAAATTATGATCAATTTCCAAATCATCAAATCTTAATATTTTATATTCATTTTTTGCAAGATTTAAGCAATACTCAATATCAACTCCATCAATAAATAAATAGTCTTTAAATCCACCTATTTTTTTATGAATTTCTAAATTTACAAAATTACCCGAAGTCATAACATCAAGTGGATAATCCATTTTAGGATCAGGTTTTTCAATTTTTAATTTAGTTTTATGCCATGGTGTCACTATACCTATTTTTTTACAATCAGTATTTAATATTCTATTTTTTATTTCCTTTATTACACCCTTATTAAATCTTGTATCTTGATCCATTGTTAGTAGCCAATTAATATTTTCTTTTCTAGCTAAATCAGCTGCTCTATTTAAAGGTTCAGCAATACCTAAATTAGCATTATTAAATATGTAATTAATTTTCTTATTCTTAGGTAATCTAGTATCATTCTTTTTACTAGAATTATCCATAACATATAATATATCAATATCATTTATATAAGAATTAATATTTGATATATCTTCATCTGTTGGATTATATAATACTACTACTCCTGCTACTTTTAACTGCATCATTATAACTCCTCTGCAAATCCTCTTGACAACTTTCTAAATACTTTAATACCAATAAACAACAAAACAACACTAAATAAGAATACAAACAATAAATTTAAGAAATTTGGAGCTTCATGATAAAAGAATATCTTTCTATAACTTTCAATTATTGTAGTCATAGGATTAAAATATAGGATATTTTGTATTTTTTGAGGAAACATTTCCATTGAATATAATACTGGTGTACCATAGAAAAGCATAGCAATAAGGAAATTAATTATATATTCTAAATCTCTTACATAAACATTTATAGAACTTGTAATGAAAATAATTCCTTGTAATAAAACAAATTGTATAAATATAATAATAGGTAAAAATATAAGGTTTATGCTAAAGCCAACACCACTAAATATCAAGAAAATACCTATTATTAAACACGATATTAAGAAATTTATTAATCCACTAACATTTATTGATATTGGTAATATTTCCCTTGGAAAATAAACTTTTTTTAGAATATTACCGTTAGCTAAAACAGTTGATGTTCCTTGAGATATAACAGTTGTAAACCAACTCCATGGAAGGATAGCAATTACGATAAAAGTTGTATAATGAGGTTGAGCTCCTCTTAAAATAAATGGAAAAACTATTGCATAAACCAATGTAGTTAATAAAGGATTAACGAATGACCATAATACGCCTAAAAATGATCCTTTATATTTACCTCTAATTTCTTTCCTAACATTACTCTTTAAAAGTTGTCTATAATTATATAATTCTTTAATCATTTTAACCACACACCTTTAAATACTCATCAATAACTTCTTCTGTTGGGCCATCTTTTCTAATTTCTCCCTCATAAACCCAAATTGCCCTATTACATAATTTTTTAATAGAATCTAAACTATGGCTTACAATTACTATTGTTTTATCAGAATTCTTTAATTCTTCAAGCTTTGCAAAACATTTATCTTGGAAATGTTGATCACCAACAGCAAGTATTTCATCAATCAATAAAATGTCAGCGTCAACATTTATAGCAACCGAAAAAGCAAGTCTCATATACATTCCTGAAGAATATGTTCTTACAGGTGCTTCTATAAACTCACCTAATTCTGAAAAATCAATTATATCTTGTATTCTATTATCAATTTCTCTAGCAGTAAGTCCAAAAATTGATGCATTAAAATAAATATTCTCCCTACCCGTAAAATCAGGATGAAATCCAGCTCCTAATTCAAGTAAAGAAGTCAATTTACCATTAGTAGTAATAGTACCACTTGTCGGATAAATAATCTTAGTCATCAATTTTAAAAGAGTACTTTTACCACTACCATTAACTCCTATTAAAGCTACTGTTTCTCCTTTTTTTATCTCTAAATTAATATTTTTTAAAACTTCATGATATCCAACTTTTGTATTTTTCCAAAACACCAAACGTTCTTTTAATGTAAATGGTTTATCATAAACAAGTTTAAATCTTTTATAAAC
>CADBSI010000018.1 GCA_902797275.1 uncultured Erysipelotrichaceae bacterium
AATTTCTGATAGAGGAAGTTCATAATGTAAAATTGCTCTTTCTGGAGTTAAATATTCAATCTGTTTATAAATTCCTCTTTTATTTTGGCAAAGTTCCATTAAAGGACCAATATACTCACTTGGAGTAAAAATATTTGTTAAAATAAAAGGTTCACTAATTGTTTTAATCTTCGTTATATCTGGTAATTTTTGAGGAGAATCAATCATAATAACACTACCATCAGTTAATTCTACTTGATAAACTACAGATGGGCTAGTTGCAATTAAATTAAGATTAAATTCTCTTTCTAATCTTTCTTCAACAACATCCATATGTAAAAGTCCTAAAAAGCCACATCTAAAACCAAACCCTAAAGCTTCACTTGTTTCAGGTTCAAATGTTAAACTAGCATCATTTAATTTTAATTTAAGAAGTGCATCTCTTAAATCATTATATTTATTAGTTTCAGTTGGGTATAAACCAGTAAACACTACTTGTTGAAGTTTTTTATAACCTGGTAAAGCTTCACTACAGGAATTTTTAGCAAGAGTAATTGTATCACCTACTCTAATATCACTAATATTTTTAATTGATGCAACAATATAGCCAACTTCGCCTGAAATTAAATTATCAACTTTTTTAAGAGTTGGAGTATAAACAAATAATTCCGTTACATCATAAATTGATCCTGTTTGCATAAATTCAATTTTATCTCCAACTTTAATACTACCATCAAATATTCTAGCCAGAACTAAAACTCCTCGATATGAGTCATAAATACTATCAAATATCAAAGCTTTTAAAGGTTTATCGATATCTCCTTTTGGAGGACTTATTCTATCAATTATAGCTTCAACCAAACTTTTAACGCCTTCACCTGTTTTAGCACTAGTAAGTAATATCTCTTCATCAGAAAAACCAAAAGTTTCAATTAATTCTTGCTTAGTTTTTATAACATCAGCACTTGGTAAATCAATTTTATTAATAACCGGAATAATTGTTAAATTATTATCAAGAGCCAAATACATATTAGCAATAGTCTGAGCTTCTACTCCTTGCGTTGCATCAACAATTAAAATTGCTCCATCAGTTGCTGCCAAACTACGACTAACTTCATAAGAAAAATCTACATGACCAGGAGTATCAATTAAGTTTAACATATAGTCTTCCCCTTTATAATGATAATTAAGTCTTACTGTATTTAATTTAATAGTAATTCCTCTTTCACGTTCAATATCCATACTATCTAACATTTGTTCTTTAATTTCTCTTTTACTAACCGAATTAGTAACCTCTAAAATTCTATCAGCAAGTGTTGATTTACCATGATCTATATGAGCAATAATCGAAAAATTACGAATATTTTCCTGTTTCATCTAACCACCTTCATTAATTTTATCAAATTTAAAAAAACTTGTCTATAAAAAGAAAAAAACTTCTTGTAAAAACAAGAAGAATTTGAAAATCATTTAAATAATATGAATAATTTATTTTATTTATAAAGGACTATCTTATAAAAAATCAATATTATAGATAGAAGATTTGTTTTAAAAAGAAAAAGTCTTGTAAGCTTTTGAATAAATTTTAATTTATACTATGTTGAGTACAAACTAAGCTATCTGATTTAGTGATTACTACTGTACTATCAAAAGCATCACAAGAAAGATAAGTAACCGTTTCAGGAATACTTACAGTTGAAATATTATTTTCCGTAAACGAATCATTTTGAATTACTTCTAATTTTGATGGGGATAAAAAAGTTACATTAGTTAATTGATTGTCTACAAAAGCCCAAACTTCTATTGTTATCACACTACTTGGTATTGTTATATTTGTTAATTGATTATATGAAAAAGCACCGTTTTCAATTACTGTCACACCATTTGATATTTTTACACTTGTTAACTTATTACGACTAAAAGCATTATCACCTATTGTTGTTACACTATCTGGTATTACTACATTTGTTAATTGATTCCCCTCAAAAGCATATTTATCTATTATTGTTACACCATCTGGTATCACTACATTTGTTAATTGATTACGAGCAAATGCATGGCTGACTATTATTGTTACACCATCTGGTATGACTACACTTGTTAAATTTTTATTTTCAAATGATCCTGATGCTCTAATTGTAAAAGTAGGTTTTATATCAACATTTTTTTGATAATTATTTAAATCACCTAATTTATAATTATTATTTTTATTTGATAATTGTTTTACTATTGTAGTATCACTATTCCCTATAACTGTAACTGGATATCCTTTAATTGTATTTGGTATTATTACATCAGTTCCACATGTCGCATCATAATCAAGAATTGCTACTTCATTACCATCATTAATGGTTCCTACAGTAAAACATGATTCATCTGTTGATAATGTTTTTTCATTAAAGTCTCCGGCTACATCTACTTTTATACTTGCAAATATATTCTTCCATTCTTCCATTGTGTAATCTTGATCAACATTACCAATAACGGTAGTATTTGAGATCCACATATAAAGTCTATAAGTAATAGATACTTCACTTGTAGTATTCTTGTTTATGGTATTAACCCATATTCTTTTACTAGTTAAATCATTATAACTTCTTCCATCAAATACAGTTGTTGTTGTTCCATCTTTAGTTTCAGTTAAAGTAAATTTTAATAAATTATCTTTTATTCTTGTTTTACCAGATACTTCATCTCCATGTTTTAAAATAATTTCATACCATATATCTTTATTAGTTGTTGTATTCTTACCATCTATTGTAAATTCAAAGAAACTGGTTGCATCATAGGTTTCACTTGGCATTACATTTGCTAAATTAATTGCTTTACTACCATTTGCATAATGCATATAGATGTCACCTACTACTAGGCTTGAATTTTTACTTGTTTTACTAATTGTAAATAAAGCATAAGTTAAACTAATAGTTAATACTAATACTCCTAGTATGATACTAGTAATTATAATTATTTTCTTATTATCTTTCATGAATACTCCTTTTCTTCATTTAAAAAACATGATTAAAATTATAGAATTAATCTATATACTAACCATGTTATTTTTCAATAATTTTAATTAAAGAAATTTCTCGTGATATATATATATATATATATATATAGTTATATAAGGGTTTTTTATATTTTCTTGACCATATATATTCATAATATCACTTCCCCTTCTATTTTTAATATACTTAAATTATATCAAATATTTAAAAAATTACAAGTATCAATCATAAGTTATCTTTAGATTATCATATCTTAAAATATTTACTATAAATAGTTTTGATCTCAGTTAATTCATGACTAATCATAAGAAGTCATCAGATTCTAGAAAATTATTACCTTTAAAATTATTTTTCAAACCATAACTCATAACTGGAATATCTAAATCAACTACTATATCTATTAAAAATTTATCTAAAAATATTTTAATTTAACTTAGTTTCAATACTATCTATTATAAATCTTTTATCTTTATATTTTAAATAAATATTTTTATAACCTATATAAGTATAATTATTTTCTTTTAATTCACTTAAAGCAAGAATTACTCTTATACTATCTTCATTTACTAAAACATCTATAAAATCATGTTTATAACTTTGATATGAAAATTCTTTAAAAGTTAAAATAACTTTATCGTTAGTTTGATATAATCTCATTTCATCTTCATCTTTAAAATTATCTGAAAACTCAAAAGTTTTAGTCTCTTTTCCTAAGTAATTATTAATAGCTTTATTTAAATCTTCTTTTAAAATCTCTTTTTTAGTACTTAAACAAAAATCATCATCACATTCTAAATACTCACTATCTAAAGACCAAATATAATAAGTTATAAATTTATTTAAATCATTTTTTGTATTTTTAAAATCATTTAAATTATAAAATATTCCTCGGTTTAATTTAATAAAATTAATAACTTCTTCTTTATTTATATTATAATCTTTTTTAATATATTCTTTGCATACTTTTTCTTTATCACAAGCGTTATTATTACTAAAATTATTTTTATATAACGTAATTATTAAAAGTATTAAAGCTAAAAATATTATAATTGTAAATAAAATACTAATAAAACTTTGAATATTATCATTTATATTATTTTTAATTTTTAATTTTTTTTCATTAACTAAATCTATTCCATTTAATATTTTTTTAGGTTTATTAGCCTTGTTTTTTTTCTTTTTCTTTTTACTCATAGCAAGCCTTATTATTTTTCTTCTTCAGGAACAAATTCTTTTAAAGAGCCATCTTCTAATATTTTATTAATAGAATTCGTTGCATTTTTTAATTTTAAATCACATGTTTTAGCAAGAGAAACTGCTTCATTAAATTTATTAATAGCATCATCTAATAAAACATCACCTGCTTCTAATTCTCTCACTATTGTTTCTAATTTTTTAATACTTTCTTCAAACGATAATTCTTTTTCTTTTTTTTCCATAATTCACCTTATTATTTCCTTTTTAATATATTTTATATCTTTATTTTCTTCAGGATTTATTATTCTTTGACTTACAAATAATTCTCCATTTTCATAGTATAAAGTATAAGTTAAATCATCTTCTTTTTTTTCTTTAATATAAGTTTTTAATTCTCCATTTATAACTTTTAATTCTTCATCAGTATCTATGTTTTTAATATCAATTGTTAGATTTTTACTTTTTAAAGCTTTAGAAATTACTTTATATAAATCTTCCATATTATTTATTTCACTAACTGAACTAGCATGTAATACATCTTCAAATAACATGCTTTCTTGAAAAAAAGCATTTTCTTTTATAAGTAGGGAAATATTTAAAAACAAATCTTTCTTTATATAATTATACATATATTTATGATATCTATCTTTTTCTGTTTCAATTATAGCATATTCTTTATGATCTTTTGGATAAACTTTTTCAAAAGATACTGTTTTATCAAAACCTCTTTCACCTGTACAAGTTTTATTTAGTTTGCCTTCAACTACATCATAACAATCATAATAAGTTTTGTTTTTTAAAACTCTTAAACGATTATTTGGAATATTATAATCAACTTCAATTATTTTAAATTGAGATTCACTTTTTATTAAAAATGATATTTTATCATAATCATAACTATAATTAATATTAGAAATAATTGGTCTTGATACTCCATATTTCTTTGAAACTAAATTAAGTAATTCAATAGTTTCTTCAATAAAATCAAAGCTATAAACTTTGCCTAAAAACTTTTCATCTTCTTTGTTTAAAAATCTAACACTCTTCATATATTTCTACAACCTCACTTATAATATTACCATCACTTATTTGATTAGTAATTTTATCCCCTTTTTTAACTTTTTTAATACTAGTAATTGTTTTATTATTAATTTTTACAATAGAATAACCTCTTTTAATTGTAGTAATTGGATTTAAAACTTCTACTTTACTTAATAAATTAAGATAACTATTTTGCTTATTAGATATTATTTTTTCTATTTGTTTATTTATATTTTTTATTAAATCATTATAAGTATATATTTTATCTATTATTAAAATATTAGGATTTTTAAAAATAAAACAAGATTTTAATAAATTTAAACTCTCTTTTTTACTAGTTAATATTATTTTTATTTCTTTTAATAATTTTTCATATAATAAATCAAAGTTTTGTTCTTTAACCTCTAATATTCTTTTGGGATTTTTTAAAACTTGACTATTTTCTAAACTAATTAATTTTTCTTTATATATTTTTAATTTGTTGGTTAAAGATTTTTCTAATCTAATATTTACTTGTTCTAAGTAAACTAATAAATCTTTTTTATCGGGAACAGCCATCTCAGCAGCTCCAGTTGGAGTTGGAGCTCTTTTATCAGCTACGAAGTCTGCAATAGTAAAATCTATTTCATGACCAACAGCTGAGATTATGGGAATTTTAGATTCATATATAGCCCTAGCAACTATTTCTTCATTAAAAGGCCACAAATCTTCAATTGAGCCTCCGCCTCTACCAATAATTAAAACGTCCAAATCGTAGGTATTAGCAAGTTTTATTTTTTTTACTATATCATCCTTGGCATATTCTCCTTGCACAAGGGCAGGAAAAAGAATCGTTTCAACTAAAGGAAATCTTCTCTTTATAGTTGACAAGATATCTTTAATAGCAGCACCTGTAGGAGCCGTTATAATTCCGATTTTCTCTGGAATTTTTGGAATATTTTTTTTATGATCAGCTCTAAATAAACCTTCTTTTTCTAGTTTTTCTTTTAGTTGATTAAAAGCAAGATACAAAGAACCTACTCCATCTTCTAACATTGTATCTACATATAACTGATAAGAGCCACTTTGTTCATACACACTTACTCTACCACTTACTAAAACTTTCATACCATCAACTGGTAAAAAAGGTATTTTACTAGCATTTCCTTGAAACATAATAGCATTTATTCTTGATGTATCATCTTTTAAAGTAAAGTAAAAATGTCCTCTTGTATGATTTTTAAAATTAGAAATTTCTCCTTTTAAAAATACAATACCTAAGTTAGGATCATTATCTATTTTATATTTTAAATACTTATTTAACTGACTAACAGTTATATATTTATTGTTTTCCATGTAAATCCTCGCTATGGTAAATTGCATCCATAGTAGCATTTATCATTTTAACAACTTCTAAATCACTATATTTTTTAGCAAGTTCAACAGTTTCATTTATACAAACAACAGAAGGAGTATCTGTATACATAAGTTCATATATTCCAAGAGATAAAATAGCTTTATCTACTTTACTAAGTCTATCAATTGTCCAATCCTTTAAATAAGTATTAGCAAGCTTTGTAATACTTTCTTGATTTTTAATAACCCCATGAATAGAACTTTCAACAAACTCATTTTCTACTTCTAATTGTTCATGAATTAAAGTATCTACATCATATTTAACCTTAGTATTATTTAGTATATATACTTGATATAAAACTTTAACTATAATATCTCTTAATTCTGATCTTGTTTTCATATTTCCTCCAAACATCTATATAATAGCATAAAATAGAAAAAAAATTAACACTTTTTTAAAAAAATAGTATAATTATTCTAGGTGATTAAAATGAATTATATAAATAAAGATGTATTATCAAAGAAAAAACAAATTTTATTATCATCACAAGTTAAAAATGATATTGATTTATTAAATTTTAATGAATTAATCAAAAGAAGAAAAATGTATTCAAAATTACCTTTTAGTTTATTAGATGATGATATTTATATTGATAAAGTTTATTTAAATAATATGACTGATTTAATTAGTTATATTGATACTAAATTAATTACTTATCAAGAATTTTTAAATTATCTTAATGATATCAATTTAGATAAAGTTAAAAATGAAATAAATAATTATCTAGATGATTATTATGCATTAAAATTTTATTATGAAACTTTAAAAGAAAATATTAATTTTTATCAAATCAAAGATTATCAAGAAATTATTACTTATCTTAATAATTTAATAGAAAAAGTTTCTTTAAATAAAAAAGTTTTAAAATATACTTTATCAAACAAAAAGAAAATTTATATTTCTAAAAGTAGTAAAGATGAATTAGATAAGTTAAATTATGATGAATTAATAGATAAAAGAAAAAGTTATGCTAGTATTCCTTTTTATGAGTTAAATAATAAAATAAATGTTGATAAAGAAGGTTTAATAAAAATTACTAATATAATTGGTTATATTGATGATAGATTAATTACTTATCAAGATTTTTTAAATTATTTAAAAAAGATCAATTTAAACTATGTTAAAGAAAACTTGTTAGTTGATAATAACTTAGAATATCTTTATACTCTTAAATTTTATTATAAAACTTTAAAAGAAAATATTAATATTTATCAAATCAAAGATTATCAAGAAATTATTATTTATCTTGATAGTTTAATAAATAAGCTATAATGACCAAAAATCATTATAGCTTATTTTTACTTAATTTTAAAAATACTTAAAACTTTTTTAAATACATCTAGTATAAAATCTATTATTTTATACCAAATTTTCTTTTTACATTCCTTATCTATTTTTTCTTGTTCATCTTCTTTCTCTTTTTTATCATCATCTTGTTCAACTTCTTTTTCATATAAAACTTCCCAAGCTTCATTATAAGCAATCCAGTTATCATCTGCTATTTTATACCAAGTATAATTATCTTTTTCAAGAACATCTAAAACATCATAGATACCTAAATTAATATAACCTAAAATTTCTCCATTTGGACTATTTCTAACTCTTAATTCATGAACTAAAACTTCTATTTGTTTCTTTGAAATATCTCTTTTAACAGGATTACCTAAATATTTAATTATTTCAGGGTAGTCATAACTTTCAAAGTCTTCCCACCTTTTTGAATACCAATCTTTGTTTTGATCACTTGATGGGAACCAACCAAAATGCAAATGAATTCCAGTTGTAGCTCCAGTTTTTCCAGTTATACCAATTATAGTATTTGAATTTACTGTATCTCCCCTCTTTACTTTAATACTATCTAAATGCTGATAAATAGCATTTTTACCAAGTCTATTGAATTCAACATAGACAAAATTTCCATTTTGACTTGTATAACCGGTTCTAATAACTTTCCCCTCTTCAATTGCATATACAGGTAATTTTTTTTCAAAAGTTCCATAATCTACTCCATCATGCATTTTCATAACTTTGGTAATTGGATGAATACGATTACCAAAAGGACTTGTTATATAGGGATTGAAATCTTTAAATAGTAGTTTGCCATTTTTACTCAATTTTATCACCTCCAATATATTTTATTAAAAAATAAAAAAAACAGATAATTAGATTATCATTAATTAGTCTTGCAAAAAATAAAAAAACATGTAAAATATTTAAAGGAGGTATCAATGAAAATAAAAAAAATATTAATAACTGCAATTATGTTAGCTTCTCAAATAATACTTAGTAGATTTTTATCTATAAAAACCCCATTTTTAACCATTAGTTTTAGTTTTGTTCCCTTTATTTTAACTGCTATTATTTTAGGTTATAAATATACTATATTAATAGGTATTTTAAGTGATTTAATAGGAGCTATATTATTTCCAACAGGTCCCTATTTTATTGGTTTTACTATTAGTAATGCTCTAACTGGACTTGTTTATGGTTTACTTTTATATAATAAAGAATTTAGGCTAGATAAAAGTTTTATTATTCGTTTAATTATAGCAACTATTATTGTTAATTTCTTAATTAATGGTATTTTAAATACCTATTTTGTCTCAATTACTAGTAAAAAAGCCATTAAAATATTTGCACCTATTCGTTTTATTAAACAAGCTATTATGACTCCTATTAAAATATTTACTATTACCTTAATTACTAAACAATTTAAAAATCAAATTCAGGAGTTAAAAAATGATTAAACTAGAAAATGTTTCTTTTAGTTATAATAACAAGAAAAAAGTTCTTAATAACTTAAATATAGAATTTAAAAAAGGTGAAATAACTATAATAATAGGAAAAAATGGATCTGGTAAAACTACTATATGTAATTTACTAGGTAATTTTTTAAAATATCAAGGAAATATATATTTAGATGATTTAAATTTTAAAAAAATTAAAAATATTGATTTTCGTAAAAAAGTAGGAATTGTTTTTCAAAATCCTAATAATCAAATTATTTTTAACCGAGTAATTGATGATTTAAACTTTACTTTAGATAATTTAAAGATTAAAGATAAAGATAAAATTACAAGTTCCTTAGAAAGACTTAATATGTTATCATATTTAAACTCTAATCCTTATGAATTATCGCTTGGTGAGAAACAAAGAATTAATTTTGCTACTTTACTTGCAATTAATCCTGATTATTTTATTTTAGATGAAACAACCTCAATGATAGATAACAATGGTAAAAATATAATTTATAACTTAATAAAAGAATTAAAAAAAGAAAATAAAGCTATTATCATGACTACTAATATAATAGATGAATTATTACTAGCAGATAGAATTTTAATTCTTGAAGATGGAATAATTAAACATATTATTTTAAAAAAAGATTTATTTAATAACTTAGATAAATTAAAAGAAGTATTTCCTGATTTATCATTTAAAATAAAAGTATTAGATATTTTAAAAGATAAATTAAATCACTTTGAAGACGACGAAGTTATTAATTTAATAGGTAATATATGCAAACAATAATACTTATTATCTTTTTAATATTTTCTTTACTTATTTATTATATTAATAATATATTTATTATATCTAGTTTATTTTTAATTACTTTATTAAGTTTAATTATTTTAAAAATAAAATTAAAAGGATTTAAACATTTATTAATTTTAACTCTTATAACTGTTATTATTAATTTATTCTTTTTAGATATTAATAGTTCTATTTTAATTGGACTTAGGTTATTTATTATTTATTTTTTAACACTTATAATATGTAATTATATGTCATGTCAAGATATTAGTAATTCTCTTAGTAATTTATTTTTCTTTACTAAAAAGAAAAGTTCTATTAAAATTATTATAGCTATTTCTTTATCTTTAATACCTATTTTAATAGATGAAGTTAAAAATATAAAAAATACTTTGATAAGTAAAAACTTTGCTTTTAGTTTTAAAAATATTTTAAAAAGACCAAATATTTATTTAAATACTTATTTAAATAATATATTTATAAGAATTAAAGAATTAGAAAAAACTTTAACTAGTAGAAATTACTAGTTTTATTCTACAAATTTTCCTATTTTTTTAAAGATAAATTTAATACTAGAATTAATAATATTTTCTATTTTATTAGATATTTTCAAAGACATTTTACTAGTATTAGTTGTATAATCTTTTTCTTTTTTATGATAAGTATCAAGAGATAATTCTCCTTTTTCTATATCAGATTCAAATTGTTCTATTTCTTCATTTGTTAATATTACTTTGTTATTTAAAGAGTTTTCATAATAACCATTTTTATAGGCTAGAAATAAACCTAAAAAAGCTATAATAAATAAAATAATAATACTTTTTAATATTTTCATTTAATCACCTTTTCTAGTATAAAATAATAATTATTTATTTCTTGTCGTTTTCTTGAATGTAATTATATAAAGTTTCTGATATTACCTTTAAAGAATTATTAACCTCATCTATAGTATTTTCATACCCACCTACTTCAATTAATAAAACATTTTTATGATAATCTTGATTATATATTCCGTTTACTCCTTTACCTTGTTTTTCATATATTCCTCTTGATAAATTAGGATAATTTTTATTTATATAATCATTTAATTTAGTTATTACTTTTTTATTTTCTAAATAATTTTTATTTTCAAGACCAAGTAAGAACATGATTCTTGCATATTTAATATCATTTATAGTTGTTGTTGTTATACTTTTTTTAACACTGTCTCTATGAATATCTAAAAAATATTCTAAATTAGGATTTTCTAAAGATCTTTTCTCCATTAATTCTCGACTTATTTTATAACTATCTTTATAAGGAAGTTTTCTAGAATTTAAAATAGAAATAGTATTTTCTTTTTCAACTAAAGTATTAAGTCCTAGTTTTTTTAATTCATCACTTAAAATATAACTTGCAGTTTTAACAGTTGGAACAATATTATAAATATTATTTTTATTATAACTATATTCTTCATTAGCATGAGTTTGATAAATATAAATAGTAGGACTATTATTATCTGAATATACTAACTTAGTAGGAATTAATTTTTCTTTAAAATAGTTTTCTTGTTTTAAAGTTTTAATATAAAGAGAAATAAAATCTATTTTATAATTATTGTTTTTATTAAATTTAAATAATAAATGATTAATAGAAGAAAAATAATCTTTTTGTAATTCTACTTTATAACTAATAGTTAATACTAAAGAAATTAAAATAACTATTAGAATTATACTTATTATTTTTTTCATATTATCACCGTTTAAGTATATGAAAAAAGAAGTTGATTATTCAGAAAAATAAGCAACTTCTGTTAAAGAACGATTATTTCCAAGTATTACTTTTACTTCATTTGAACCAATGTCTTTATATAAAAGAGCAACTGATCCTCCTCCATCTAAATTAGTAGCTGTTTTACAATTTAAACTTAACATTTTTTCAATGGCATCATTTCTTTTCATACTAGTTGAAGTTATTAAAACAAAGTTATTATCATTTACCTGACAAATTGTTTGAATTCCTTTTAAAGTATTATTATTAGGATCTGGCATGCTTGTTTTTATATTTGCTCTTACTCCATTTAAAATTAAAGGAGCAGCAAAGGTAAAAGTATTTCTTATTCCTGAATTAATAACCGTATTAGAAAATACTTTTTTTTCATTTATTTCACTTGAAGTTGTAGCCTTGCTATCAGTAAATAAACGCATTTGATTATTTTTATCTATTCCCATAATATACCAAGTTTTAAAAGATTTATCATAATAATTTCTAATTACTTTACCATTAGTAATAACAAGCGTTCCTACACTTGTTTTATTATATTTTGAGTACTTATTAACACTTTCAGCATCATATTTATCTTTTAAGTAAAAACCACTGGCATTAAAGCCTAATAAGAATTGATTTTTTAAATTATAAGTATCACTTGCACCTTTTAATAAAGCACTTGGTCGATAAAGATTTGTTCCATATTCAAAAGAATCAAATTTATTTAACTGAGAATACGGATTACGAACCCATACTCTTGTTAAATAGTAATTACTATATTTAGAAACATATACTTTTAAAGTAGATGTTGTTCTTTCTAAGATTACATTTTCTCCAGTTAAAGGAGTAATAGCACTATAGAAAGAATTATCAATTATTTTACAACTAATTAAATTAGTATTACCAGCTAAATCTTTTAAATTAACAAAGACATTATTTGAGGTTTTTAAATTATAATTATAACTTTTAGTTGTTGTTGTTGTAATAACCTTAGTATTATCATAATAAGTATAGGTATCTATTTGTTTATTTAAATTACTAACCATTATATTAGTACTAGAATTATTAATTGTAGCTATGCAAGATCCTGTTGGTTTTACTAAATCAATTGAAGTAATAGTAATTTCTTTTTTAAATTTTCTACCTGATTTATTATAAGCTAGAAAAGTATAAGTTCCATTTTCTTTAATTATATAAGTACTAGTACTATTAGTTGTAACAACTTTATTTGGATATACTAAATAATCAAAAGTACTACCTTCTACTTTAATAGATACAGTTATTTCTTTATTAGTTAACTTGGTATCATAAGAAAGTATAAGATTAATATTATCATCTATTATTTGCTTATCTACTACTTTTACTGTTCTTATTTTTTCAAGAGTTTGATTATCACTGGTTATTTTATAAGTAATTTGATAAGTTCCAAGAACATTTGGATTAACAGAACCTGTAATAACAACTTGCTTACTAATATCATTTCCTGATTTATCATAAGCTATATAACCAGGTTCTTGATAAGAAGAATTCTTATTTATTGTTATTTCTTTATCACCTTTTAACTCTAAAGAAAATAAAGAAGTATTATCTATAACAATTATTTTTCTTGTTAAAACTTTATCATTATATTTATAAGTAATAATATAAGTTCCTGGTGTTTTAGTATCAACCGTACCACTTACCAAAACCTTTTCAGTTTCATTTATATCTAACTTACTAATAGCATAATAACCTGGTTCTATATACTCTTCTCCTTTTTGAAGTTCAATAAGAGAAGCCCCAAAAAGAGTTAAATTATCTTCTTTAATAACTGTATTATTACTTGGTTTAGAATTTAAATAAAAAGTTAAAGAAAGAATAATAACCAAGAATATTACTATAATAATACTTAATATTTTATTTTTTAAAAAGAATTCATATACTTTATTCATAAGACCTCTACTATATAATTTTACAATAAGAACTAATTATTTTCAAGATTATTTCATTTTTTTAGTATTTAAAATACTTAAACTTTCTTTTAAAATATTTTCAAGACTATCCCTTGGTATTTTAAAAATTAAACTTAACTCATCAAGAGAAAAAGATGTATTATCTATTAAACCTAAATTTAATGAAAGAAGTAAAGCATTTTTAAATGATAATAAATTTTCTAAAGATTTAAATTCATCTGATCTTAAATAAGTATTTAAAGTTTTTAGATAAGTTATATTATTTATTTCTAAATAATTAGTTAAATTAGTTAAAAATATTAAATTTTTATTAAGTTTTCTTGTTAATATTTTTTTCATTTTAGGAAGAAGAGAAGCATAGAACTTTTTTTCTTGTTCTTTAGTTAATTGTTTATTAAGTTTTAAATATAGTAAGTTTTTTTCTTCATCAGATAACTTTTTTAACATGTAATTTATTTCTTCTCTAGAATAATTTTTAAAATAATTAGATAACATATTAATCCTTTCTTAAATAAATAATTTCTTGTTTGTTTAGATAATATCACTTTCTTAAATAATTAGCAAGATTATTTAAAAAAAAGCTTAAACTAAAGTTTCTAGTAAAGCTTTTTCTTGTTTTAATTTTTCTTGTTCACTTAAAACTAATTCTTTAGGAGCTTTGTTTAAATAACCTTCATTACTTAAAAGTTTTTCTCTTCTTAAAATATTAGCTTTTAAAGTTTCTATTTGTTTTTCTTTTAATTTTTCCTCTTCTTCAGTTATTATTTTTTCAAAGTATAGATCAAGAGTATAAATATTATTTGATACATGATATTTTGTAATGTTTAATTCTTCTTCAGTTATTTTATCATCTAGTTTTAATATTTTTATAATTAATGGATCGATTGTTGTTATTTTTACTTTAAAATCATGACCTATATTATTTTCTTGTTTAATGTTTCTAAATACTTTAACAAAATCAATTATTTGTTCTACTTTTAAATAAGCATCTTTGAATATTAATTTTTTATCTACTTCGGGGTAATTGCTTATCATGATACTTTTGCTATCTTTAATTGGTAGCATATCATATATTTCTTCACTTACAAATGGCATGAAAGGATGTAACATTTTAAGAATACCAGTTAAAACATATAAAAGAGTTGATTTAGTACTTAAATTAGCAAGATTAAATTTACTATATTCAATGTAATTACTACAAAAATCTTCCCAAATGAAATTATAAAGTTCTGATCCTACTAAATTAAATTCATATTTATCCATGTGTTTAGTAATGCTTTTTATAATATTTTCATATTTAGTTAGAATCCATTTATCAACATCTGTGAAAGTTTTAAAATCTATTTCTTGTAATGTTTCTATATTCATTAAAGTAAAACGAGAAGCATTCCAAAGTTTATTAATAAAATTCCAAGTACTAGCCATTTTAGTTTCATCAAATCTTAAATCTGTTCCAAGAGCACAGTCAGTTGCTAAATAATATCTTAAAGAGTCTACTCCGTATTTTTCAATCATATCCATAGGATCAATTCCATTTCCTAAAGATTTACTCATTTTTCTTCCTTCTTTATCACGAATAAGTCCATGAATTATACATTCTTTAAATGGTCTAACCCCATTTATATATTCAGATTGAAAAACCATCCTAGCTACCCAGAAGAAAATAATATCATAGGCTGTTATTAAGCAATCGGTTGGAAAATATCTTTTGAAATCATCTGTTTCGTTTGGCCAACCTAAAGTTGAAAATGGCCATAGAGCACTAGAAAACCAAGTATCTAATACGTCTTCATCTTGAACCC
>CADBSI010000019.1 GCA_902797275.1 uncultured Erysipelotrichaceae bacterium
ATCAGAAGAAAACTTAAACAAAGCTATGAGAATACTTGATAAAATAGAAAAATATGAAGCAATAGACAAAGTAAAAGAAGATGTAGTAGCCAAATACGAAAATGAGAATCAAGACTTAAAAGACGATGAATTAAAAGAACTACTAACAAAGGTAAAATTAGTACTAGAAGAAATAGAATATGAAATATTTAGAAAAATAGTAGTTAAAGAGCGTACTAGAGCAGACGGAAGAGCAATGGATGAAATAAGACCATTATCAACAGATATTGACCTACTTCCAAGAACACATGGATCAGCACTATTTACAAGAGGACAAACTCAAGCATTAGGTGTTGTAACACTAGGGGCACTAGGAGAACACCAAATACTAGATGGATTATCACTAGAAGCAGAAAAAAGATTCATGCTACATTATAATTTCCCAGCATTCTCAGTAGGTGAAACTGGTAGATATGGAGCTCCTGGAAGACGTGAAATAGGTCATGGGGCATTAGGTGAAAGAGCTCTAGCTCAAGTTATTCCATCTGAAGAAGAATTCCCTTATACAATAAGAGTAGTATCTGAAATACTTGAAAGTAATGGTTCTTCAAGCCAAGCTTCTATTTGTGCAGGTTGCATGAGTTTAATGGCAGCAGGTGTTCCAATCAAGGCTCCCGTTGCTGGAATTGCTATGGGTTTAATTACAGCAGGAGACGAGTATACAATTTTAACTGATATTCAAGGTATGGAAGATCATTTAGGAGATATGGACTTTAAAGTTGCAGGAACAAGAAATGGAATATGTGCTCTTCAAATGGATATAAAAATTAAAGGAGTTACAAAAGAAATTCTTGAAAATGCTCTTGCTCAAGCTAAAAAGGCTCGTATGCAAATTCTTGATGTAATGGCAAAACAAATTGAAAAACCAAGAGAAGAAGTATCTAAATATGCTCCAAAAACTGTTACATTCATGATTAATCCAAATAAGATTAAAGATGTAATTGGTAAAGGTGGAGAAATGATTACCAAAATTATTCTTGAAGCAAGCAATGTTACAAGTGTAACTGATATGAATGCTGTTAAAGTTGATCTTGAAGATGATGGTAGAGTTATTATTTATCATACAGATAAAGAAATAATTGAAAAAACTAAACAAATGATTGAAGAAATTGTAAGAGAACCAGAAGTTGGAAAAGTTTACAACGCTAAAGTTGTAAAAATAGAAGAATTTGGTTGCTTTGTTCAAATTTGGCCTGGGTGTGAAGGATTAGTTCACATATCAGCTCTTTCTAAAGAACATGTTAAAAAAACCGAAGACGTTGTAAAACTAGGTGATGAAATAATTGTTAAATGCCTAGGTTATGATAAAAAAGGAAGATTAAACTTCTCAAGAAAAGATGCCCTAAATTAATCTTTTCTTCCTGCTAAAATAGCTCAGCTGGTAGAGCAATCCTCTCGTAAGGGATAGGTCGCAGGTTCGAATCCTGTTTTTAGCACCACTTTATAAATAACTCATAAGAGTTTAAATAAAACTAACCTTAAAGTAAAACTAAAATATAAAATAAATTACTTTAAAATGTTAGTTTTTTTTCAATTTAATTAAAAAAATATGATACAATAACATTGTGTTAGAACAATATGACAATAAAATAAAAATGTAAACTTAAAAAAACAACTATAAAAAAATCAAATAAAGGAGAACTATGAAATATATTGTTTTATTAAGAGGAATAAATATAAGTGGTAAAAATAAAGTTGATATGAAAACTTTAAAAGAAGAACTATTAAAAAATAATCTAAATAATGTAATAACTTATTTAAATAATGGCAATATAATATTAGAAACTGATTTAAATAAAGAAAAATTAACTAATTTATTTGCTAAAATTCTAGAAACTAAATTTAATATAAACATACCAATTTTTATTTTAAATTTAAAAGAATTAGAAGAAATCTATTTAAATATTCCTACTTATTATTTAGCTAAAGATAAAAACACTTATTATAATTTAATCTTTCTAAAAAATATTACTTATGAAGAAATATTAACTGAAATTGGAGAACCTAGCAAATATGATAAAATTACTCCTTCTAAAAATGTTATTTATTGGTCTTTTGATTTAAATAATTATCAAAAAAGTAATTGGTGGATTAAAACAGCAAGTACTTATGTTAAAAATTATATTACAATTAGAACTTTTAATACAATTCAAAAATTATATGAGTTAGCTAACAAAGAAGAAAAATAGTTAATAATTAAAAAATAGTTATAGCTAAAGTTAAATATTTAAAATTAATTAATTATTAAATTATTAAAATATAAAAATGTAAGAACAACAAAATATAAAAAGATAAAAAATAAAAAAGTGAAAATAAATAAGGTAAAAATCAAAAAATAAAATTGAGGTATTAAATGAAATCAATAGTTTATTTTACTAAAAAAATTGAACCAGAAAGCTTGATAAAACTTTATCAAAAACTAAATGTTAACTTAGAACCTAAAATAGCAATTAAAGTTCATACAGGAGAAGAAGGTAATCAAAATTATATAAAACCTGATTTTTATAAAGACTTAGTTAACTATTTAGATGGAGTAGTAGTTGAATGTAATACAGCATATGGAGGAGAAAGAAACGAAACAAGTAAACATTTAAAATTACTTGAAAGACATGGTTTTAATATTTTTGAAACTGATATTCTAGATAGCACAGGAGATCTTGAATTAGAAATTCCAAATGGCTTAGTAATTAAGAAAAATTATGTTGGTAAAAATATAGAAAAATATAATTCATGTTTAGTTTTATCACATTTTAAAGGTCATCCTATGGGAGGCTATGGTGGTGCTTTAAAACAACTTTCCATTGGTTTTGCCTCTTCAAATGGTAAAAGTTATATTCACTCAGCTGGTAAAGTTAAAAGTCAAGATGTTTTATGGGATAATATTGCTAGTCAAGATAAATTTTTAGAAAGTATGGCTGATGCTGCTAGCTCCGTTATTAATTATTTTAAAGATAATATTGTCTATATTAGTATTATGAAAAATATTTCTGTTGATTGTGATTGTTGTAGTGTTGCTGAAGATCCTTGTATACCTGATATAGGAATACTAGCATCAACTGATCCGGTTGCTCTTGATAAAGCTTGCCTTGATTTAATTTATAATTCTAATTTTCAAGGAAAAGATCATTTCATCGAAAGAGTAGAAACTAGAAATGGTAAACATATTTTAGATGCTGCTTCTAAACTTAATCTAGGTAATTTAGAATATGAATTAATAGATATAGATGATTAATTAAAATTATTAGAAATTCTAGTAATTTTTTTTCATATTTAGCTCATACTATAAAAGGTGATAAAATGAAAGACAATGTAAATAGTTTAGATGAACTAAACAAAGGTGCATGTATGGGAATAGATGCTATTTTATATATACTTGATAAAGTAGAAAACAAAAAACTTAAGAAATTACTAGAAACAGATTATTTTAAATATAAAGAAATAACTGAAAAAGTAAAAGAACTATATCCAAAGTACAATGAGAAAAAAGAACCTCATAAAACAAATTCTTTAACTAAAGCCATGACTTACTATGACATAGAAATGAAAACCTTAACTGATAAATCAGATTCTAAAATAGCTGAATTACTTTTAAAAGGTACTAACATGGGTATAATAGAAGGAGTTAAATTACTTAATAATAAAGAAATAACCAAAGATGTAAGAGATTTAATCCAAGAATTTGTTGCTATGCAAGAAAATGAAGTTGAATACCTAAAACGTTATTTATAAAAGACTTTTTATCAAAGAAAACAAAATTTACAAGAGAAAATAAATTAAAATGAAAAAAAATTTATTTCTCTTTTTTGTATTTAAAAATTCTTTAAAACTAATATTTAATACCTAATTCAAAAGTAAAAAAAACTTTTAATTCTTTAAAAAAATTAAATTTAAAATTTAAAGCAAAAATGTCTACAAAATGTAAATTTACAAAACTTGACATAACTACTATTTTCCTATATAGTACTCCTTGTTTGGGAGGAATATATGAAAATAATTAAAAATGTTTTATTAATAATTAGTCTTATTTTTCTAACTTTAAATGTTAAAGCTTTAGAAAAAACTAAAAAATTAGAAATTGAATATCAAGAAGGAATTTATTATACTAGAAGAATTAATGGAGTTTATTCATCTTACTTATTTCCTAAGTATTTATTAGATAAGGAGGTAGTTTATTGTATTGAACCTGGTTATCAAATCTATAATTATAATTATCAAGAAGGCAACTTTAAAGATTTTAATCTATCAGATGATAAGAAGAAATTATTAGAATTAATAGGTTATTACGGTTATGAATATCCAAATCATACAGATGTTAAATATTTACTTGCAACTCAAAAATTGATCTGGGAAACTTTAGGAGTTAGTAATATAGAATTCTACACAGAAAGATATGGCTATGGTAATTTAATCAATATTGATACCTATAAAAATGAAATAAAAGATTTAATAAAAAAACATGATTTAAAACCTAATATCAATGATAAAATAAAATGTTATTTAAATAAAGAATTAATTCTTGAAGATACTAATAATATTTTATCTGAATATGAAATTATTAATACTAAAGATGCTACTATAAAAAATAATAAATTAATAATTAAAACAAAAGATAAGGATTTAAAATATTTAATTTTAAGAAAGAAAAGATATGATAATAATAAAAATACTTTATTTATATCTCTTGATAATAAAAGTCAAAAATTAGCTAAATTAAGATATACTGATGATATAGAATTTAAAATAAATATTGAAGTATTAAGTGGTGAATTTACTTTACAAAAATTAGACTATGATACTAAATCAACTAATGTAATTAAAAATACTAGTTTAGAAAATGCTAAATACGGTATATATGATTTAAATAATAATTTAATTAAAATAATTATAACTGATAAACTAGGTAAATGTTATTTAAATAACTTAGAACTAGGAACTTATTTATTAAAAGAATTAGAACCAAGTCTTGGTTATCAACTAGATCCAACTATCTATAAATTTATAATAGATGAAAATAATTTAAAAGTAAGTTTAGAAGTCTATGAAAAATTAATAAAAAAACAAGTAAAAGTTGAAAAAATAGAAAGCAATTCTAATATAAAAATTAATCTAGCTGGAATTAAATTTAAAATTCTAGATTTAACTAGAGATATTTATTTAGATAAAATATATGAAACTAATGCTAAAGGAGAATTTGAAACCGATTTACTTCCTCTTGGAGAATATGAATTAATTGAATTAGATCAAATAATACCTGGTTATAAAGTTAATTTAGAACCCTTAAAATTTGAAATAACCAATAAAGATTTAAATTTACAATTCTATAATGAAAAAATAAAAGGTTATTTAAAACTTTTAAAAGTTAATAAAGTAGCAAGTACACCTTTAGAAGGAGTAATATATTCTATTTATAATTTAAATGATGAATTAATTAATGAAGTAAAAACTGATAGTAATGGTATAGTTGAAATACCTCTTTGGTATGGTTCTTATTATTTACTTGAAAAAGAAACAATAGATGGTTATGTTCTTGATAATGAAAAATATTACTTTGATATAACAAATGATTTAGAAGTAATAGAAATAGTTCTTACTAATGAAAAAATCGAAGTACCTAATACTTTATTAAATAAAAATGAAGTTATTTTAACTCTTAGTATAATTTTACTATCACTTTCTAGTTTCTTTATCTTAAATTATTTAAAGAATACTATTAAATAATTAACATATTATTAACTGATATGAATGATTTTATTATTAGTTTTACAAATAGTTATGGTTATATAGGAGTATTAGTTTTAATATTTTTAGAAAATATTTTTCCTCCTATACCATCCGAATTAATTCTTTTAGCATCTGGTTTTTTAATTACTAAAACCAATTTAAATATTTTTATAATGATTATATTTGCAACTCTTGGATCTTTATTAGGCGGAATTCTTCTTTATTACTTAGCTAGTTTATTAAATAAAAATACTTTAATTAAACTTATTAATAGCAAGGCTTTAAGATTTTTAAACTTAAAGGAAAAAGATATTGATTTATCTTTTAATTGGTTTAATAAAAAAGGTAATATAAGTGTTTTAATATGTAGATGTATTCCTATTTTAAGAAGTTTAATATCTCTTCCAGCTGGTATTTTTAAAATGTCTTTTATAAAGTTTTTACTTTATACAATCATAGGTTCTTTAGTTTGGAATAGTGTTATTATTGTAATTGGTTATGTTGTAGGAGATAATTTCTTAGTAATTAATGAAGTCTTGAAAAAATATTCTTATTTATTTGTTGCTTTGATTACAATAATAGGTGTAATAGTTATTTTTAGAAAAAGGAGAAAAAATGAAAAATCAGGTATTAACTAAAATAAATCATGGTTTAATTAAGATGATGTTTAATCCAACTGTTAGTTTTGAAGAAGAAATTGATGATAAAAGAATAATATTAGCAGGTAATCATGCTTCTAACTTTGATCCTTTAATTTTACAATTTGCAATTAATAGACCAATTCATTTTGTTTGTAAAGAAGAACTATTTAAATCAGTTTTACGTCCTTTGATGAAAAAAGTAGAAGCAATTCCAGCTAAAAGAGATGGCAATGATATAAATTGTTTAAAAAAATCTATTTCTTATCTAGAACAAGAAGAAGTTTTAGGAATATTTCCTGAAGGTACCTTTAATCGGAGTAATGACTTAATTTTACCTTTTAAACTAGGTACTATTGTAATAGCTAAGAAAAGTAAAAGTGATATCATTCCTTTTAGTATCACTGGTAGTTATAAATTATATAAAAATGATATGAAAATAAGTTTTGGTAAAAGAATAAAATATAATGATTATTCTTCTAAAGAAATATTAGAAAAACTAGAAAATGACGTAAAAACTTTAATTTTAAAAAATAGATAAAAAAGTGTAATGATTGTGCAAAAATAACTTCAAAAGTATCAAAAATGCACAATCATTGTGCAAAATAGCTTAAAAAAATACAAAAATGCACAAAATTCTTGAAATATTGTGCATTTTTTCTTTGAAATAGTTTCTTTTTATGATATTATTACTTTAGGAGATGATTTAAATGGAACCAATGAAAGTTCAAAAATTACCTATTGAATACAAAATAGATAAAGAATTATTAACTCTACTTGCTGAGGCTAATCAAAAATATGGTGAATACAAAACTCTTTTAAAAAACACTAATTTTGATTCTAAGTTTTTCTTAGATTCAATTATTTTAAGTGAAAGTGTAAAATCTACTCAAATTGAAGGCACTCAAATTTCACAAGATGATATGTATTATCTTAAATATATGCCTAAAAATGATGATACAAGTGAAATTCAAAATTTAAAAGAAGTAATAAGTTATGCTAAAGAATATTTAGATGATGGTAAAGAGATAAATTTAGTATTTTTAAACAAAATTCATAAAATTTTATTAAATAGTGTGCGTGGTAATGATAAAGAACCAGGAAAAATAAGAGATATTCAAAATTGGATTGGTCCAAAAGGTTGTAGTATAAATGAAGCAATTTTTATACCACCAGTTCCTGAAGATGTTCCAGGACTTTTAGAAAATTTATTTAATTATATGAATGATGAATATATAGATCCCATCTTTATTAATTTAGCAATTTCTCATTCTCAATTTGAAACTATTCATGCTTATCGTGATGGAAATGGTAGATTAGGAAGAGCTTTAATTCCTCTTCAATTAGCATCTTTAACTAAAGATACTCCAATTTTATTTTTATCAGAAGTAATAGAAATTTATAAACCAAGTTATAATAAATTTTTAAATGAAAGTCGAAAAGGTAATATGGTAGCTTTTATTAAATTCTTTTTGCAATGTGTTATAGAACAATGTAATAACTATATTTCAAAAATTAATAGAATAAAAGAAATTTATAGTAAAGATTTACAATTAATTAAAAGCTTAAATAGTACGGCTATTTATAGAATAATGCCAGCTATGTTTCATCAAATTGTATTTACTAAAAAAGAAATTGAAGATGAAACCGGAGTTTCTAGAAACACAATTTCTAATTTAATAGAAGAATTAGTAAAATTAAAAATATTGGTTCCTGATCAAAATTATGCTAAATTAGCTTATTGTTATAAAGAAATATATGATGTATTTGTAGGAAAAGAATAAATAAAAACGCAAAAAAATGCACAACCATTGTGCAAAATAGCTTAAAAAAATACAAAAATGCACAACCATTGTGCAAAATGACCTAAAAAAATACAAAAATGCACAAAATTATTAAAATATTGTGCATTTTTTCTCATATACTTAAATTAAAAAATACTATCAAATAAATAAAATCATGATATAATAATAAATGATTAAGGAGTAGATATGGATCAAAAGAAAATAGGTTCTTTAATAAAAAAACTAAGAATAGATAATAATTTAACCCAAAAAGAATTTGCACTTAAATATAATGTTAGTTTTCAAGCTGTTAGTAAATGGGAGAGAGGTTATAATTTACCTGATATTTATTTATTAAAACAAATAGCTGATGACTTTAATATAAATATAAATGATTTATTAGATGGAAAAATAAATGAAAAAACTAATCAAGACTTAGTTAGTAAACCAAGAATAACTAAAAAAAACTTATTTTTAGTTATTGGCACTATTCTTGTTATTATTTTAAGTATATTTTTTCTCTTTAAATTAACTAAAAAAGATGATTTTGTTTTTAAAACTTTATCAAGTAATTGTTCTAACTTTAACATATCTGGTTCAATTGCTTATAATTCAACTAAATCATTTATCTATATTACAAATATTACTTATTGTGGTGATGAACTTGATAAAACTAGTTATCAAAGTATTTTATGTACTTTATATGAATCTCATGGTAATACCAATACAGCATTAAGTAAATATAATTATGGAAAAAAACCAATAACCTTAGAAGAATTCTTAAAAAAAGTTGAATTTAAAGTAGATTATTTTTCTAAATCTTGTAAATATTATGAAGAAAATTCTTTATTTCTAGAAATAGAAGCTACTGATATTAATGGCAAAACAATTAATCATAAAATCCCTTTAAATATGAATAATTGTAATTAATTCAACTTTAAGTTTAGTTATTCAACTTCTAATTTATTGTCTTATTAAGAAAAATATTTTATAATTTTAAATGTTGGAGGGAAATATGAAATATAAAAATGATATTATAGCAGCCATTATTGTAATAGCTGTTTTAGGGATAATTGGTTTTGGTTATTTAAGAGCAACTGATAATGAAGAGGTAAGTGATAGTATAAAATTTAGTCAAGAATATACAAACGTTTCTAAAGATAATTCTTTTGTTTATAAAACTGATAAAGAAATAATTGAAATATTAAAACATGGAACCGGAGTTGTTTACTTAGGTTTTCCAGAATGCCCTTGGTGTCAAGGCTATGTTGGTTATATAGAAGAAATTGCTAAAAAAACAAATGTTAGTAAAGTATATTATTTAAATGTTCTTGATATAAGAAAAAATAATACTAAAGAGTATCAAGAAATAGTAAGTATTTTAAATGATTATCTAGATTATGATGAAGAAGGTAAAAAAAGAGTATACGTTCCTTTAGTTATTGCTATTAAAGATGGTAAAATAATTGACTGTGATTCTGAAACTTCTAAAGATACAAAAGGATATGAAACCCCAGAAGAATACTGGAAAAATGAAGATTTAGCCGGCTTAAAAGCTAAATTAGAAAAAATGTTTTCTGAAACTGTGAAAAATGTTTGCACAACTGATTGTAATAAATAAAGGTAAGTGGTTTGTTTTTAAACCGCTTTTTAAAAATATAATTTTTAGTTATATCATATTTATTTAGATAATTTACTATATTATTTATTAATAGTTAAAAATTTAAATTATCTCGTCGTATTTAATTTGTATAACACATTTTTTTAACGAAAAATGTCGAAAAATTAATGTTTCAAAATAAATTTATTAAATATAGAAGAAAATATTTTATAATGCTACTATAGAAATTTAAATATTTCTAAAAAATGTAACAATATTATATAAGCACGCGATTGTTATAATATTTGTTATATAAAATATGCTAGGAGGTAAAAATGAAAAAGAAAATAAATTTTATAAGTGTAATTTTAGCATCAATCATATATTTTATAATACTGTTTTTCTTAAATGATCCAGGTAATCATTTAAAAGAAATAAGATATGTAAGTATTCTAGCTATACCTTGTATCATGGTATTTATTAGTTCTTTAACTGAAAGTGATGAAAAAACTAAAAAATCATATTTGTATTTATATTTACTTGCTTATTTAGTTATTCTAATTGGCTTTGTATTTTCTAATGCAAGAGGTAATAGTTTAAGTAATACAGGAATTTTTCATTATGATTTTAATTTAATTCCATTTAGTTCAATTAAAGAATTAATTAATGATGAGTTAGGTCCTAAGTTTTATTTATATAATATAGCTGGTAATTTTTTAATGTTAACACCTTTAGCAGTTATTCTTCCACTTTTAAATGATAAATTTAAAAAAGCAAAGTTTTTTATACCATTAGTTATATTGTTAAGTTTAATAATAGAAGTAATTCAATATACTTTTAATATAGGTTCTTTTGATATAGATGATATTATTTTAAATGCCTTAGGAGCAAGCATATTATATTTAATTATTTCTAAAACTAATCTTAAAAATATAATTAATAATATATTCTTAAATATTAAATTAAAAAAGAATAAGTATTTAGACATATCATACATAATTTTATTATCTATATCTTCTTTAGTGTTAATTTACAATACATATAGAATTATTAATAGTGTATTAAATAGTTATGTTAAGTATGATTTATCATCTTTAAAATGTATTAATAATGAAGAAACTTATTTACTTGATTATGATAATTATCATTATTATTCTAGCTGTAATTATGGTGATAGTGGAATAACAATAAAAAAATATAATCATGAGAGCTTATATTCATTAACAGATTTTATTAAACTTGGGTATTTAAATTATTTAAATAATGATATGAAAAATGATCTAAAACTTAAGAAAAAAGAAATTATTACTAATATTGTTGTTAATGAAAACAAGACGAATACTAAAATACTAATAAATTCAGTTAACTCTGTTGATGTTTATTACTACAATATCGATAGTATTATTATCTATCAAGATGGAAAAGAATATAATCATTATGAATATATTAAAAATTATAAAGAAGGACAGGAATTAAAAATTGATTTATCACCACTTGGAAAAATAGAGTACTTTGAACCTAATCATAAATATACAATTTCTGCTACAAAGTATTATCGAGAACTAAGCTGTTTTAAAGAAAAATATGCAAATGATAGTCAAGTTTATTATGTTCCTCTTAGTTATAAAATAACTGAGAATTCCTGTGATGAACTTTCAAAAGTTAAAATTTCAAATTTCAAATAAATAGGACTTTGTGCCTATTTTTATTTACTTTAAACCCATATTTTGATAAAATAAATACAGATAGAGGTGTTTATGAACAATAATAATTTAACAATAGATAGTATTATTAATATGCTAAAAACGTATATTAATTTAACTGATTATACATTAATTACCAAAAGTTTTAATTATGTTAAAAATTATATAGATGATTTAAATACTTTAAATGATTATTTAGAAATAGCTAGTATTTTAACAACTGTATATGCAGATATGGAAACAATTTCAGCTAGCTTTTTATATCATTTATTAGTTCTTGAAAAAGTGTCTGAAACTTCTTTAAAAGAAGAGTTCTCTAGTGAAGTAGTTAGTCTTTCCATGGGAGCTTATAAATTAGATAAAATTATTTATTCAACTGAGAATGATTATTTAGTTGAATATTATAAAAAAGTAATAGTTGGAATGAGTGAAGATGTTAGAGTTATCATGATAAATCTAGCTAACAGAGTTATGAATATGCGTCATATCAATCGTTTAAAAAGAGAAGATGCCAAGAAATATGCTAAAGAATCCTTAGAAATTGTATCTCCAATAGCTCATCACTTAGGTATTTATAAAATTAAAAGTGAACTAGAAGACTTAAGTTTAAAAACTTTAAAACCAGATGTTTATTTTGATATTGTGGAAAAACTTAATAGTACTAAGAAAGAAAGAGATAAATTAATTAATAATATGACTTTAGAAGTTAAAAAAATACTTGATGAAAATCATATTAATTATGAAATAAAAGGTCGTAGTAAAAGTATTTATAGTATTTACAATAAACTTGATAAAGGAAGAAAATTTAATGATATTTATGACTTGTTTGCTTTAAGAATTATGGTGGATTCTGAAATACTTTGTTATCATGTTTTAGGACTTTTACATGCTAAGTTTAAACCAATTCCTAAACGTTTTAAAGATTTTATAGCTATGCCTAAAAGCAATGGTTATCGATCTCTTCATACAACCGTTTTTGGAGTTAATAACACCTTATTTGAAATTCAAATAAGAACTTTTGAAATGAATGAAGTAGCCGAGAATGGTCTTGCTGCCCACTGGTCATATAAAGAAAATAGAAGTGCTGCTACTTTATCATCAACCGATCAAAAACTAGAATTTTTTAAAACAGTAATTGATAATTATCAACAAAAAGCAAGTGATGATAATGCTTATTTAGAATTTAAAGATGAAAAAATGCATGGTAATATTTATGTTTTTACTCCTAAAGGTGATGTTATAGAACTACCAAATGGCGCAACTCCTATTGACTTTGCTTATAAAGTTCACACTAAAGTTGGAGAAGAAATGATAGGTGCTATTGTTAATAATAAAATAGTTCCCTTAAACTATGTTTTACAAGATAATGATGTTGTAAGAATTAATACAAGTAAAACTAGTTCACCTAAATTATCATGGCTTAAAATTGCTAAATTAAATCAAACTAAAAATAAAATAAAATCTTATTTTGTTAAAGAAAGAAAAGATGAAGTAATCTCTTTTGGAGAAAATTCTTTATTAAAATATTTAAAAAAGAAAAATGTAAGCCAAGTTGAGTTTTTTAAAGAAAAAAATGTTTCTAAAATCTTAAAAGAATTAAAATGTAAAGATTTAAAAGAATTATATCTAGATCTTGGTAATAATAAATTTTCTCCTAAAACGGTTTTTGATATTATTAATCCAAGTAAACAAACTAATGTTTTAGAAAAAGAAATAAAATTAAAAAATAATTATGATATTCATGTTTCCGGTATTAGTGATATTCATGTTAATATTGCTTCTTGTTGTAATCCTATTCCAGGTGATGAAATAGTAGGCTTTATTACTAAAAATAAAGGAATTACTATTCATAGGAAGAAATGTCATAACATTAAAGGTGATAGATTAGTAAATGTTAGTTGGAATGACCAAGTTAAAAATTTATATCTTACTAGACTTAATATTTATACTAATGATAATATAAGTCATTTAACAGATTTAATTGGAAAAATTTCAAGTATAGGTATAACTATTAATAATGCAACAACTTATATAAATAATTTAAAATTTAATTATAAAATATCTTTATATGTTAAATCAACAGCTGATTTAGAAAATATTATAAAGGTTTTATCAAAACAAGAATATATTACTAATATAGAAAGGGCTTAAAATGAGAGTAGTTGTACAAAGAGTAAAAGAAGCAAATGTTAAAGTTAATAAAAAAGTGGTTGGTAAAACTGATTATGGTTATATGTTATTAGTATCTTTTACAGAAGGTGATAACTTAGATATAATTAATTATATGGTAAAGAAAATAATTAATTTAAGAATTATGGATGATGAAAATAAAGTTATGAATAAATCTATTTTAGATATAAAGGGAAGTATTTTAAGTATTTCTCAGTTTACTTTATATGCTGATACGAAAAAGGGTAATCGACCATCTTATATTAAAGCTTTAAATGGAGAAGAAGCAGTTAAATTATATGACTTATTTAATCAGAAATTAAAAAAATTTGTTCCAGTTGAAACTGGTATATTTGGAGCCGAGATGGAAGTATCTTTAATAAATGATGGACCAATTACAATTCTTTTAGAGAAGGAGAACGTATGAAAATATTATGTATTGGGCATGCTGCATATGATATTACTTTAAAACTTAAATCATATCCTATTGAAAATAAAAAAATAAGACTTCAAGAAAAAACGATTGAATGTGGGGGAGGACCAGCGGCAACGGGAGCTTATTTATTAAGTAAATGGAAAGTTCCTACTTCTTTTTCAGGAGTAATTGGGAAAGATTATTATGGTGAAAAAGTAAAAAAAGAACTTCTAAGTGTTAATGTTGATTTAAAATATTTACAAGAAAGTACAGATATTTATACAACTTGTAGTTATATTCTTGCTAATTTAGAAAATGGTAGTCGAACTATTTTAACAAATAAAGATCCAAATAATAAATTAAAAGATATGAAAATTGAAGAAGACTTTGATTATTTATTAATTGATGGTGATGAATATGAAACTTCCCTTGCTTATTTAAAAAATCATTCATGTATTTCTATGATAGATGCTGGAAAATGTACTAAGGAAGTAATTACTTTAGCTGGAATGGTTAATTATTTAGTATGTTCAAATGACTTTGCTAGAGAGTATACAGGCCTACCTTTAGATTATAATGATCTTGATTCTATTAAAAAAGTATATGATAGATTGGCAATTGATTTTAAAAATCAAACAATTGTTATTACCCTTGAAAGTTTAGGATCTTTTACCAAAATTAATAATGAATATAAATTAGTTCCAGCCATAAAAGTAAAAGCAGTTGATTCAACAGGAGCTGGAGATATTTATCATGCTTCTTTATTATATTTTATTAGCCATGGTTATGACTTATTAGATGCTATGGAACTTGCTAATATTACAAGTGGTATTTCAGTTTTAAGAGTAGGTGGAAGATATTCTATTCCAAGCTTAGAGGAAGTGATTAACTATGTTAGATAATTTACCAACTCTTGATTTACATGGGGAGTATAAAGAATCAGCTATTATCTTGACTGATGAATTCATAAATGATAATATAGTACTAAAAAATTCTAAAATTGTTGTAGTTCATGGATTAGGATCAGATATTTTAAGAAAAAGTCTTCATGAACATTTAAAACATGATAAACGTGTCAAAGAATTTAAACGAGATTTTTTTAATCCCGGGGCAACTGTAATAGTTTTAGATATAGACAAATAGAAAGGAAATTATATGAATAAATTAATTATTATTTCAGGTCCAAGTGGAGCTGGGAAAGGAACTGTTGTAAAAGAATTATTAAAAATATATGAAGAAAATAAAGATAGTGTTTACTTATCAATTTCAGCAACAACTCGTGATATAAGAGAAGGGGAAGTTGATGGGGTTAGTTATTACTTTATCAAAGAAGAAGAATTCTTGAGTAAAATTAAAGAAGGCGACTTTTTAGAATACAACCAATATGGAACTGGTAAATACTATGGAACTTTAAAAAGTAAAGTATTAGAACATTTAAAAACCGGAGATGTTATCTTAGAAATAGATATAAATGGTTATAAACAAGTTATGAATAACTATCAAGGAGCTCTTGGTATTTTTATCGCTCCTCCAAGTATAGAAGAACTTGAAAATAGACTTCGTGGAAGAGGAACTGAAACGGAAGAAAACATCAAGAAAAGATTAGAAACTGCTAAAAGTGAACTAGAAAACAAAGATATCTATAAATATATTGTTGTAAATGAAGATAATAAATCTCGTGAAGCAGCTGAAGAAATTTATAAAATAATTAAAAATAACTAGGAGAAGCTATGTTTAAGGAAAAACTTAAATTAGTTCCAGAATTACCTGGTTCATACCAAATGAAAGATATAAACAATAATATTATCTATGTTGGAAAAGCCAAAAATTTAAAAAGACGTTTAAAAAGTTATTTTACAAGAAATGTTTATGGTAAAACTAAAAAATTAGTAAGTGAAATTCATGACTTTGAATATATTGTTACTAAGTCTGAACTAGAAAGTTTAATTTTAGAAATTACTTTAATAAAAAAATATAATCCTAAATATAATATTTTACTTAAAGATGATAAAAGTTATCCTTATATTGAATTAACTAAAGATAAATATCCAACTTTAAAAATAGTTAGAAATGTTAATTTAAAGAAAAATAAAAGTAATTTATATGGACCATTTCCTAATGTTGGATCAGCGAAAAGAACTGTATCAATGTTAAATAGGCTTTATCCTTTAAGAAAATGTGAAACTTTAAAAAAAGATTATTGTTTATATTACCATTTAGGAGAATGCTTAGGTTATTGTAAAAATGAAGTTGATTTAGATAAATTAAAACAAATGATTGATGAAATAACTTCTTTTTTAAATGGAGATAGTACAAGTATCTTAAAAAAATTAAATGAAAAGATGCTACAAGCAAGTAATGCCATGAACTTTGAAAAAGCTTTAGAATATAAAAATATGATAGATGATATTAAAATAACTTTAAAAAATCAAACAATTGTTTTAAATAAAGATATTAATCTTGATATATTTAATTATTATGAGCATGATTCTTATCTAGCAATTCAAGTATTTTTCATCAGATCTGGTACTCTTTTTGAAAGGCATCAAAAGATAATAGAAGGAATTGATAAATTAGAAAATATTATTGAATATATTATTAATTTCTATGATAAACATATTTTACCAAAAGAAATATTGGTTCCTGATACTATAGATGCTAAGATATTAGAAGATTATTTTCATATTAAAGTACGTACTCCTATAAAAGGAGATTTGAAAAAATTATTAGATCTTGCTTATGAAAATGCTAAGATATACTTAGAAACAAGAGAAAAAACTATTAAAAATGATGAAGAAAAAAGATTAGAAGCTGTTAGGGAATTAGCAAGTCTTTTAAATATTAAATCAGCAAGAAGAATAGAAGCTTTTGATAATTCTCATTTATTTGGAACCTTTTACGTTTCAGGAATGGTTGTCTTTGAAGACTTTTTGCCTCTTAAAAATGAGTATCGTAAATATAAAATTGATTTAGATGCTAGCAATGATTTAAAAGCAATGGAAGAAGTAATTTATAGAAGATATCAAAAAGTATTAGTTGAAAACTTAACCCGTCCTGATTTAATAATTGTTGATGGAGGTAAAACTCAAATTGAAGTTGCTAAAAATATTTTAAATGAATTAAATTTAGAAATTGAAGTAATTGGTTTAGTAAAAGATGATAAACATAGAACCAGAGCTTTAATTAATTCTAATTTAGAAATAATTGAAATACCAAAAACTAGTAATTTGTTTTTATTCTTAGCTAAAATTCAAGAAGAAGTTCATAACTATGCTATTACTTACCATAGAACCATTAAAAACAAAGGCGATCTAGCAAGTATGTTAGAAAATATTCCTGGAATTGGAGTTAAAAGACGAAAAGAACTATTAAAAGAATTTCATTCTTTAAAGAAAATTAAAGAAGCAACTATAGAAGAACTTGAAAAATACTTACCATATGATATAGCTATTAATCTTAAAGAATACTTAAATAATAATTAGAAAGGAATTATATGAAAATATTTATACCTAAGATGTATCAAAAAAACATCTTTATCATTAATTATAATAAATTAAAACAAGCTGGAATAAAACTTCTTATCTTTGATCTTGATAATACTTTAGGAAGTATAGATGAAACTGTTATCAATGAGGAAACTAGTAATTTTTTAACCAATCTTGCTACTAACTTTCAAATAGTAATTGCAAGTAATAGTAAGAAAAAAAGAGTTTCAAAGTTTTGTTCAAATTTAAACATTCCTTTTTATACTTTTAGTTTAAAACCAACTAAAAAGTCTTTTATAAAAATTAAAAATGATTATAATTTAGACTATAATAAAATGGCTATAATAGGTGATCAAATATTAACTGATATCTTTGGAGGTAATAGATTAGGTATTTATACAATTTTAGTAGATCCATTAGATATTGATTTTAAAGTAAGTAAAATAAATCGCCTAATTGAAAAGAAAATAAATTTAAAAAATGGAATAATAAGAGGTAATTACTATGAAAAAGATTAAAAAATGTATTGGATGTGGGGTTAAATTACAAAGTGATAATATTTTAAATTTAGGTTATACACCAAGTCTTGATAATGATTATTGTATGAGATGTTTTAAAGTAAAAAACTATGGAATAGCTGAAAGTATTAATAGTAATTCAGATGACTATTTAAAAATTTTAAAAAGTATTTCTAAAACAAAAGATTTAGTTTTATATGTTGTTGATATTTTAAATATAAGTGATGACTTAGAAAAAATACTTGAGTATTTAAATAACAATGTTATTTTAGTTTTAAATAAAAGAGATTCCTTGCCTAAAAGTGTTAAAGATGAAAAGATAATTAATTATTTAAAAGAAAGATATAATTTTAAAGATTATGTTATTATTAGTACTTTAAATAATCACAATTTTGATGAATTTTATAAAAAAATACTTAAATATAAAATTAGTAATGAAGTATATTTAGTAGGTGAAACCAATGCTGGTAAAAGTAGTATTATTAATAAAATAATTACTAATTATTCAGATACAAATCCAATTCTTACAACCTCTAATATGCCTGAAACAACTCTTGCTAAGATAAAAGTTGAAGTTAACAAGAAATTAACTTTAATAGATACTCCAGGAATAATTGAAACTGGAAATATTATTAATTTTTTAGGAACAAAGTATTATAAAATTTTAAATACTAAAACCGAAATAAAACCTAAAACTTATCAAATAGGAAGAAATTCTAGTTTATTGATAGGAGACTTTTTAAGAATAGATTACTTAGAAGGTGATAGAAATAGTTTTACTTTATATATTCCTAATAGTATAAAAGTTAAAAGAGTTAATATAAAAAGAGAACATTTAAAAAATAATTCTTATCAAGAATATTCCCTTAAATTTAATGAAGATTTTTGTATCTATGGTCTTGGCTTTATTAAAATAGTTGCTCCATGTAAAATAGGTGTTTATTTAGATAAAAATATAAAAACATTTATAAGAAAAAATATGATATGATTGTTTATTTAAAATATTTATGTTAAAATGAATTTAGAAAGGAATTTTATGGAAACAGAGATTATAAATGAATTAGAAGCAGGTTTAAAAAAAGTATTAGTTAGCTTAGAAGAAAAATTTAAACATATTAATGCCGGAAGAGCTAATCCTTCTATGTTAGATGGTGTTATGGTTAATTATTATGGTTCTATGACTCCTCTTAAAAGTTTAACAACTATATCAGTTCCTGAGGCTCGTCAACTTTTAATTAAACCATTTGATAGATCTAGTTTAAGTGCTATTGAAAAAGCTATCTTTGAAGCTAATTTAGGTTTTACTCCTACTAATGATGGAGAAACAATTAGAATTACTATACCCATGCTAACCGAAGATAGAAGAAAAGAATTAGTAAAACAAGCTAAAACTATATCAGAAGAAAATAAAGTAAGCATTAGAAATCAAAGAAGAGATGCTATTGAATTATTAAAAGAAGCAAAACTACCTGAAGATACTTTAAAAAATGCTGAAGAAAGAATTCAAGATTTAGTAAATGAGTATAATAAACTTGTTGATAATATGTTAGATAATAAAACAAAAGACTTAATGAGTGTTTAATTCACTAAGTCTTTTTTCTTATTTGATATAACCTTGTACTTTTAATTCTTCTGTTAGTTTTTCTTTAGATATATAATTATCTGTTATTCTAGCTAGAACCGTGTTTTCACTACCATCTTTAATAAAAATAATTATATTACTATCTTCATAAGCTATTATTTTTTTAAGTTCATCTTGATCAGTACTACTTAATTTATCAGTGTTTAAATAAAAAGCATTAATATTATTATCTTTTAAAACACTTGTTAAAGTATTTTTTAAAGTATTACTAGAATCACTTTCATCTGTTAAATATAAAATAAATGTTTCTTTATTATCTAATTTTTTATTTAATTTTTCTAAATTTAATTTACTTAAATTTCTTGAACATCCACTAACAGCTAATAAAAGAATTAAAACAGTCAATATTTTTTTCATATTCACCTCAAAATAATCATAACATATTTAAAATTACTTGTAAATAAATTTTATCTTTGTTATAATTTTTATAGATAATAATGAGGAGAAGGTATGAAGAAAATATTTAAGTATTTAAGTTTAATAATTATATTTTTAATAACAAGTAATGTTTATGCAATTGATGAATGTTCAACTAAAGAGATGAATAGATTAAAAGAACTTGCTAACAATGTTAAATTTACTTATTCATATCAAGTAGAAGAAGAAAGTAAAGAAGAAGAATTTATTATAGTTTTATATAAAATAGAAGCTTTAAATTTATCAAGTGATTTACGTTTATCTTATGATGGAAAAATAGTATCAGCAAATGATATAAAGAATATGAGTTTTTATAATAGACATCAGGTATTTGAACTATATTCCTATGTTGATAATTTATGTACTGATGAACTTATTAAAAAAGTTGTAGTTGATTTACCAACTGTAAATTCTTATTACTATTTTAATAAAGAAAAATGTTTAGAAAATCCAGATTTTAAGTATTGTCAAGAATTTTTAGATATAAAAGATATTAGTTATGAAGAAATAGATAAGTTATTTCAAGAATATATCAAAAAAGATGATAATAATTCATCAAAGAAAAATAATAATTATTTATTGTATATATTAATAGGTATTAGTGTTGCAGTTATTATAACGATTACTTTAGTTATTAAACATAGAAAAAATAAAGAAGATTTATAGAGGTTTATATGAAAAAGAAATTATTAATTATATTTTTAATTTTATTTACACCATTTATTGTTAATGCCGATCCTAAAAAAGGTGATTTACGTTGTCCTGTAGAAGAACTTGATGGAGCAAGATGTACAGAAACAAAAGATCAAAATGGAACAATTATCAGTACAAGAATTACCAAAAAACAAACTCAAAGTAATGGTTCTTATGCACAAGTTAGCAAGATAGTTTCTAAAGTACCAAATGAATTAGGTCGCTATGAAGTTAAATTTGAAATAAGTGGTAAAAATATAGCAACAAATATAGCTAAGGGTGATGTATACATTATAATAGGATTTGATACTTCAACAACTATGAACAAAGAACAATTTGATGTTGCAAAAGGTGCTATTAAAAGTTTTGCAAATAAATTATGTCCTGATAATACTAAATGTGAATACAATATAATGCTAGTACAATTTGCTAAAAAGCCAAATATAAGACGTTCTTTTGAAAAGAAAAATTTAGATGATTTTACTGACTTTTATGAAATTGGTAAATCTGCAATAGGTACAACTTCTGAACTTGGAGAATTTTACAAATTAGCAAGTGAAAAATTTAATACATTACCTGCAAATGCTCAAAAATATATAGTTGTATTTGGTGATGGTATGTATTATTATGGAGTTGGATGTGATATTTTAAATACTAGTCCAACATCAGAAACTAATCACACTAATTGTAATACAGTTCGTGAATATAAAGCTAAATTAGAAAGTCAAAATGTTAAAATGTACGGAATAAAATATCGTGAGAGAAGATGGGCAGATACCCATAAATCAAGTCGTCGTGCTTGTGCTAGCAAAACATTTGATTGGTGTGATGAATTATATATGAAAAAATATGTAAGTGAAACCAATTATTTCAGTGCTCTAACAACAGAAGAATTTGAAAGTAAATTCATAGAAGCAGCCGGTAAAATTGAAGGCAGTGTTGAAAATAAAACTGAAACAGTTCCTTCAACTCTAACTGATAAGTTAGGGCATAATTTTACTATCTTAAATCAAGGTGATGCTACTAAGACATTTAAAATAGAAAAAATAAGTGAAACAGTTTATAGAACAGAACCATTTTATATTGAAATAAATAGAGAATCCGAAACTAAAACATGGCATGCCACTAACGAGGGTTTTAAATTAATTTATAAAATAAATGGAAAAGACTATGAACTTACTAGTAATTTAAATCCAGAGGTTTATTGGGTTTTAAATGAAAATAAAATAAATTCATGTTATGGTAGTGCTTTTTCTGATAGTATATCTTCATCTAACGAAGCTTATTATTCTAAATATTGTCAAGAAGGTTATCTAGATAATTATGAATATAAAAATGGTTTAATAACAACAATTAGAGTAAATAAAGTAGCTGAAGGGTCTAAAAAATTTACTTTACCAATGGGAATGGGCTTTCCAATTGAAGTAAATTTAGAAACAAATATTAAATGTACTTACAATATAGATTATAATAAAATGCAACAAGAAAAGAAAAATTTAACTAATTTAATTAATAGAACAACTGATGCTAAGGAAAAAGCTTCTTTACAAAAGAAATTAAATAATTTAGAAAAAAGTTTTTCTAACTATCAAGAACTTGTTAAAAACGATTTAGAAGATTATGTTTCTCGTTTTACTAATCAAACAGCACGTTTAAAAATTTATTATAAAAGTAATGGTACAGATAGTATTATTTTAGAGAATAAAGGTGATATTAAATATCAACTTAATTGTGGTACACCTACTAAGGTAAATGATGTAATTACTAATCAAACTTGTTATATTTATCTTGCTAAAGATATGCAACTACCAACAGCTTGCTTAGAAATGCAAGATGGTGAGCAAGCTAAATGTAGTAGTTCTAATACTCAAATTAATGGTGGAAATAATTTCTATGTTAAGATGAAAGAACAATCAGGTCGTATTTATGTTGAAGTAAATGAAGCTGGTTATGATATGGGAACTAATATCGAAACAAATGAATGTAGTTATGATGTAAATGGTAAATTTAATATAACTTTCCGTCAAGTAGAACTTGCTGATCCTTTTCTTACTAGTTATGATCCTAAAAGAAAAATAGGTGATAATTATAAAAATAATCGTTATAATTTCTCTAAAATAATTAAAGCTGATATTTGGGAAAAAACAGCAGATTATCGTTTTTCTTTAAGTAAAATAAATGTAAGTCAAATAAAAAAAGATTCAGGTACAAGTACTGTTTCATATCTTGGTACAGATTGTCGTATAAATGCTGATAAAAAATATGTATGTAGTTTTTTTGATAAAAATAATTCTTTCTTCTCTAAGGTTGAATTAAATAATGATTAATTTAAATTATTAAAAATATAAAGGATTGCTAAGAAAATAGCAATCCTTTACTTTATATTCAATTATTTTTTATAATACATTTGGCTTTTGCTAGTTGGTTTATTTGGAATAGTTAAGTTTACTAAACCATTAGCAAATGGATGAATAAATACAAATAATATACTTGATAAGATTAATTGGTGAATTATATCTTTATTTTTGTTTAACCATTCAAATAAATTATTTATTAATAAATTAAAAAATATACAATACATCTTGCTTAAATCTTGCTTAAATCATACTTAAAATTTAAATTTTTAATATTAATAATTATATTTTTTGTTCTTACTACTAACAAATTATAGTTTTTCTTTATATAAAAAATATTGAAAATTAGTTGTGAATATTTTTCTAAAGCTCAATTATATTATTGCTCTTTTTTTTCTAATGTGTTATACTTTTTTTAGTAGAAAGGGTATAAAGATGTTTAAAAAAATATGTAAATTGTTTTTAATTTTTTCTTTTTTCTTTTTAAGTTCAAATGTCTCAGCTTTAACTGAATGTTCAAGTAGTGATATGAAAAATTTAGCTGAACTTGCTAAGAATGTTTCTTTTAAATATGAAAAAGAAGTATTAGATATAAAGTTAACTGAAGATGATGAAGATACTTTTAAAGAAGTATATTATAAAATTACAGCTTTAAATTTAAATGATAGCTTAAAAGTTAAAGTAAAAAGTGATGAAGAATTAGTTTTTACCAATGAAACTCCAACTATTAATGATTTTTTTAACGGAGAAAGAGTAGTTATTCAAATATATGCTAATACACCTAATTTATGTTCTGGTAATTTAATAACTACCAAAGTAGTAGAACTTCCTTTTTATAATATATTCTCTGAAAGGGAAGAATGTAAAACTTATCCTGATTTTAAATATTGCAAGGAATTCGGAGATTTTTCTCTTGATGAAGAAACTTTCTTAGAAGAATTTGATAAATATAAAAAAAGTAGTACAAAAACAGATGATAATATAAAAGAAAATGTTAAAAAATATGGTATTTATGCTAGTATTTTAATTATTCTAGCAATTATTATTCTTTTAGTAGCAACATTTAAGAAAAATAAAAAGTTAAAAGTAAAGGAAAAAGAATTATGAAAAAGAAGTTGTATATAATATTTGTATTAATTTTATTTAGTTTTACTTTTGATGTTTTAGCTTTTACTGGGGATTATAACTACGAAGTAAAGAATTTAAGTCGTAATGGTAATATTATAAATATAAATGGTTGGGCAATTCCAAATGCTGGTATTACTGAATCAAGACAAAGATCACCAAGATTAAATAAAAATAAGGGAAGTGGTTCTTCAAGAAGTTGTACAACTAACAATAAAAATAATTATTATCAATATACTTTATATGCAGTTCCGGTTGATGCTAACAATAATTTTAAAACTGATTTATCTGATGCGGTTAAGCTTGGTACAGTTAAAGGGTCTGACACAAGTTTAACAACTGTTATGTGTTATACAGCAAATGGTGGATGTGTAAGGTATCGTAGTCCTTGCTATGAAAATGTTGGCTGGTCATTTTCATTTGATGAAACAAAAGTAGTAGGTGATAAATTTAAATATGGTTATGTTTTATTTTTAAGTTTATATGCATCAGGTGATTCATCAACTGTATCATTTCCTTTAGTTGCTTATAAAGATCGAATATCAGGTTTTGGTTCAACTTATAAATACACATCTCTTGCTATGAATGTTCAAGTAATTGCATATGATGGTTATTATCAAAGATGTTCAAATGGTTCTTGTTCAAGAAAAAGCCAAACAAAATTTCGTCATGATAAAGTATATCAAGTATTAGGATTGGCAACAAATAGAAAAGGTTTAACTTATTATAAAGTAGGAAAAGATTTGTTTATTCCTTCTCCTTGGGTTGCTCCTCCTAAAACAGATGCTGTTATCTTACCACCAACCGATACTAATAAAGATGTTGATAGTTGTAATGATACAACGACAAGCCAAGCTCCAATTACAAAGGAAATATTAGCTTGTAGTGGAACTCAAACATTTAATGGTAGTAATTTTTCAGGTTGTTATGTAAACGAATACACCTATTATACTGAAAAATGTAATGAAGATAATTATAAAATAAGTGCCAATATAGGTAATATTCAAAAAACAAAATTTGATTTAATTCCAGGTGGTGGGTTTACAGCAAATGCATCAATTACGACAAGTCTTAAATGTTTGTATACCTTTGATACTCAAAAATTTGTTGAAGATTATCAAAATATTTTAAATAATTTAAATTATTATAAACAAGAAAGCAGTGATTGGTATTACAACTATAATTTAAAAACTAAATTAGATGGTATTTTAACTAGTTATCAAGAAAAAACTAAATACATATCTAATTGGAATTCAAATTATGATTTTACTAAAATAACAGCAGTTTTAAAAGTTGATGATGATGAAGAAAACTTAATAACTTCGGGTGTTTTAAAAAGTAATAATTCCTGTCAAATAAAAGAAAATCAAAAAATTATTTTAAATAACAAAGCATATTCTATAAATACTAACTATGAATGCAAAGAAGATTATAAAATAGAATATGAATTACCAGAAGTATGTTTAAATTTAACAACAGGTAAACCAGAAAAATGTGGTGATTCTAGTAATCAAATAGCTGGCGGTAAAAAATATTATATTGATTTAAATAAAACAAGTGGTAATATAGAACTTAATTTAAAGAATTTAGGTTATGATGCTAAATGGAATTTGGTTTTAAAAAATTGTTCTTATAAATCTGGTCTTATTAAAGATAAAATATTGTATAGACAAATAGATGTTTCAGATCCTTTTATAAGTAGTAATAAAGATCGAACAATTGGTAAAAATTATAAAAATGATAAATATAATTTTGTTTCTATAATTAAGGCTAATATTTGGAGTATTGAAGAATTTGATTATCGTTTTTCTTTAAGTAAAGTTAATGTTAACAATATAATTAAAGATACATCTTTAAATGGTAATACATCTTATTTAGGTACCAATTGTTATCTTACAAATAATAAATATATATGTGATTTTATAAGAAATAAGGATAATGTCGGACAATATTTTACAAAAATTGAACTTTCAGATGATAAAATTTCTTGATTAACTTTACATAAAGAGTTATAATAAAACTATAGTAGGAGGTGGGCTTGAAATCAGCAGCATGGGCGGTTTTTATCTTTGTTCTTGGAATTGTTGGAATAGTTTTAATTAGTATATTTGGTAACATTACAACAACTAATCAACAAGATTATACTTTAATTAAAAATACAGTAGAAGCAGCAATGTATGATGCAATTGATATTGCTTCGTATAGAGCCGGTTTTTATCTTTGTACTAATAAAGAGTCAACAGGTACAATGACTTTTGAAAATAAAAGTGAGTATGATATTCTTCTAAATGCAAATATTGATACTAATGCTTTAAATAG
>CADBSI010000020.1 GCA_902797275.1 uncultured Erysipelotrichaceae bacterium
CAAAAGTTATCATAATTATCAAAAGGTTCTCCTATTCCCATAATTACAACATGACTAATTCTTGTATTTGTATCACTTTCTATTTTTAAAATTTCTAAAACCATCTCACCACTTGTAACATTACGAATTTTCTTAATTCGACCACTTTCGCAAAAAGAACAAGCCATATTACAACCAACTTCACTTGATATACATAAACTATTACCATAATCATGTTTCATTAAAACTGCTTCAATCGTATTGTTATCACTTAATTTAAGTAAATATTTTTTAACATCAACATCACTTTGTTTTTCTATTATTTCCATTTTATCAAAATAAAAATCTTGTTTTAATTTTTCAATTATTTCTTTTTTCATATTTGTAATACTTGAAAAATCATTTATTCTTTTAACATATAACCAATCATATAATTGTTCTGTTCGATATTTCTTTTCATTTATACTTAAAAAATAATCATTCAATTTTGATACAGTCATACTATATATATTTTCCATATAAACACCCAGAATAAGTTTATCACAAGATACAAAAAAAATATAGTTAAATTATTATATTTAACATATTTTTACAAGAAAAAAAATAACTATTTTAAGTTATCTCTTTCTATTCTTTCTTTAAGCCATTTTTTACATTCTTCAATATCATTATAGTAAATTGGACCAGTTGCTAGTTTTTGACATTTTTCATTACCTTTTCCAAGAGCTAAAACAATGTCGTTCACACCTGCCATATCAATAGCTTTTTTAATAGCTAAGCTTCGATCGGTTTCTATTTCATATTTGGATTTATCTTTAATATTTGCTGCCATTTGACTTGCAATTACATAAGGATCTTCACTTCTTGGGTCATCTGATGTAAAAATTGCATAACTAGCATTTTTAATAACAGTACTACCCATAACTGGTCTTTTTTTTATATCTCTTTCTCCAGCTGATCCTACTACAACAATTGATTTATCAACATTTAAAGTATGAACAAATTCTAAAACAGCTTCAATTGCATTTGGAGTATGAGCATAGTCAACTAATACCTTGAAGGGTTGTCCCATATCAATTACTTCCATTCTTCCGGATACATCAATATCTAAAACATTTTTAATCAAATCTTCCATACTAAAACCAAGAGATAAGCAAATTAACATACTACAAGCTAAGTTATAAACATTAAATTTACCAAGAAGAGGAGATATGAAAGTATATTCTTTTTTATCATATATAAATGTTACATTAGTATATCTATCTTCAACATGATAATTTTTAATATATAAATCACATATTTCTTTAGTTCCATAACTAAGAATTTTTTTACCCGGTTTCATGAATTTTTCATGATTTTCTTCATCAAGATTTACAATAAAATAGTCTTTACATTTATCTACTAAGCTAACCTTGGTATTTAAATAATTTTCAAAAGTCTTATGAACATTTATATGTTCCCAAGTAACATTTGTATAAGCACCTACTATAAAATCAAGACCATCTAATCTATTTCTATATAAGCCTTCACTGCTTGCTTCCATAACAACATATTTACAACCCGCATCTTTAAATCTTTTAAAATTTTTATAAAGAATTGTTGGATCGGGAGTTGAATTATTAGAAGTATCACTAAACTTTTTACAAGATATACCATTAGTACCTATATAACCACATAAATCACTACCTATTAAAGTTTGAACACATGTAGTTGTTGTAGTTTTTCCATCAGTTCCCGTTACCCCAATTATTTTTAAAGAGTCATCAAAGTCATAATTCTTTTTACATAAATCGACTAAAATAGCATCAGGATTATCTACTTTAATATAAGGAACACTACACTTAATATCTTTAGATCCCACTATACAACTTGCCCCATTTTCAATTGCAACGGGAATAAAGTCGTGTCTATCGGAATTAATTCCTTTAACACAAACAAACATATCATTCTTTTTAACTAATCTACTATCTATTACAATATCATTAACAAAAGCATCATTTTCTACTTCAAAAAAATCACTTAATTTCTTCATATTTTATCACCATCTATTATATTATATATTATTTTAGAAAAAATTGGTACTAAATACACAGAAAATGACATTTATTTTGATAAATGCCATTTAAATTATTTTTCTTTCTTAAATTTTACAATTATTCTTAAAGTATTTAAAATACACAAAACGGTAAGACCAGTATCAGCTAAAACAGCAAGCCACATACTAGCATAACCAAAGATACTTGAAATAAGAATTAATATTTTAACCGATAAAGCTCCTATTAAGTTTTCTTTGATAATAAAATTCGTGTATTTACTTATTTTTATACCTTCTTCAATACTTTTTAAATTATCATTCATGATAACAATATTAGAAACAGAAATAGCAGCATCAGATCCTAAGGCTCCCATAGAAATACCAATAGTTGCACGTTTTAAAACGGGAGCATCATTAACACCATCACCTACATAAGCAACAATTTCATTATCTTTACTTACTTTTTCATACATACTAAATTTATCTGTAGGAAGCATTTCATAGTAAACTTTATCAAGATTTAAACTATTACCAAGTTTTAAAGCTTTTTCTTTTTTATCACCGGTAAACATGAAAGTTTCTACTTTATTTTCTTTTAAATAATCTATAGCATCTTTCGTATTTTCTTTAATTTCATCAGTTAAAATAAGAGATGCTACATGTTTATTATTAATATTAACATGAATATCCGTATCTATTTTACAATTACATAGTTTAGAATTACCAATCATAACTTTCATATCATCTATTCTATAAGTAATTCCCATTCCTTCAATTTCTTTAAAATCACTTACTTTTAAAGTTTTTTCCTTAGTTTTCTTTAGTTTTATAATTGAACTTGCAATTGGATGATTAGATAGTAATTCTCCTGATACTATTATATTAATTAATTCGTTTTCATCATATTCATTATCTAAAATTTTTAAAGATGAAACAGTTAACTCACCTGTTGTTAAAGTACCAGTTTTATCAAATATTATCTTGTTTAATTTAGATAAATTATCTAAGTAATTACTTCCTTTTATAAGAATTCCTTTTTTACTACTAACTCCAAGACCTGTAAAATATGATAAAGGTACACTAATAGCAATAGCACATGGGCAAGATATAACTAAAAACGTTAAAGCTCTATATAAACTTTCTTCATAACTAACTTTACCAATAATTGGTAAGAAAATATAAGTTAAAATTGCAAGTACTAAAATAATTGGTGTGTAAACCCGACTTAATCTTGAAACATTGGTTTCAACAGAAGCTTTTCTATTACTTGCATTTTCAACAAGTTCTAAGATTTTAAAAACCATAGAATTTTCATATTTTTTAGTTGCTTTTATATAAATTAAATCACCCGTATTAATATAACCTGAATAAACTAAATCATTTTTTTTAACTTTTAATAATTCAGACTCACCTGTTATACTACTAGTATTCACGTTAGAAGATCCTTCTACAACAATTCCATCAACTGGAACTTTCTCACCCTTTTTAACTCCTAAAATATCTCCTATCAAAACATTTTCAACTGATATTTTTTTTAGTTTATCATTTTCTTTTAAATTAGCATAATCCTGTTTAATTAAAACTAAATCTTCAATAGATCTTCTAGTTCTATTAACCGCCTTTTCTTCTAAGATTTTTCCAATTAAATAAAGAGTAACAACCATAACCCCTTCCATTTTAGAACCAATTAAATAAGCACCTATACAAGATATTACAATTAATAAATTCTCATTTATAGTATGACTTTTAATAAGCATTAGAAGAGCTTTTTTAAAAGGTTTATATAAAAGTATTAGATAAGATATAATAACTAAAATATAATTAAATTTAAAATCAAGATAATTGCCAAGAAAAAAGAACAATAAAGCTATTATAACTAAGAAAATAGAATATTCTTTTTTTATATTTTCTTTTGCTTTAATTAGTTTAGCACCTGGTTCTAGTTTATCAATTATCTCGTTTACTACTTCAAAAGAATTAGAAATATTTGTTTCATAAGTTAGTTTAGATGTTGAAAAGTTTAAAACAACATCTTTAAATCTTTTATCTTTATTTAAATAATCTTCAATTTTTTTAGCACAATTAGCACAATCTAATCCTATTATTTTATAAGTATATTTCACATTAACCTCCTACATAAATCTATTACTTCATCAATACTTTCTAATTTATTATTTTTAATATCATTGGTCATACAATTTTTCATATGATCAAAAAGTATTTCTTCACCTAAACTTTTAAGAGCATTTGAAACTGCTGAAATTTGAATTAAAATATCTTCACAATTTCTATCACTATCAACCATTTTATTAATACCATTTACTTGCCCAGTTATTAACTTAAGTCTTCTTAAAGAACTATTTTTTATTTTTTCATTTCTTTTTACCATTTTATTTCCTCCATTATCATTATATACCCCCTACGGGTATATGTCAAATAAAATAAAATAACTAAATTAATAGTTATTTTAATCCATATCTTTGATTGAATTTTTCTATTTGACTTAATTGTTTTACTAAAACTTTATCACCTGTTCTAGTATCAAAATTTTCTTCTAAAGCAATTGAACCTACTTCTATTTTTCTATTTTTAAGTAAATCAATTCTTGTTTCATTTAAAACTACAGGTTTTTCTAAAAAAGCTACTTGACTTATAATTAAATTTTTAATATAACCACAGGAAAACTCTAAATTTATTTCTAAGAAACTTGGAAAAAATTCGGTTATATCACATAAAGGAGGAATATTTACATGAACTTTTTCTCCTGTTGTATCTATTATATATTTATGCTTATGTCCATGAAAAACTAAATTACTATCAGATTTTTTTAAACTACAATTTTGTAAATGGTGAAACATTTGAATTTGATCGTTTTTAATATTAAAGAAACTATTACCATAATCTGGAAAAATTAAATCATGACGATAACTTTTCAAGCATTCCAAAAAATCTATTTGAACCTTGGAAAATGCACTAAAATCATGATCTCCTCCTACTCCAAGAACTAAAATATTTTTATCGAAAGGCATATTGTGTAAGAAATAATCAATTTGTTCATATACATTTGGAATAGTTTGCAAATCTGCTGAATAAGTCCCATCAATTATATCTCCTCCACATAAAATTAAATTAATATCTTTCTTAGCAGCATAATCATAAACTTTTTTTATTAAATCTAATCTTTCGTTATTATTACCAAAATGCAAATCAGAAATAGCTAATAACCTTAATTCAGTTGTTCTTTCTTTAGTTAGAATATCACATGACGATGAAATTAAACTATTTTCCCTACTTTTATTTGTATTAACTGGAACATATACTATTTCTCCATCAGCATAATATTTTCTTAAAAACATAATTCCTTTATTTCTTAAATTAGTTAAATATGTAAATAATTGCTTATTACTTATATTAAGTATACTAGTTATTTCATTACAAGTTTTACCTTGTCTTATTAAATTTATTAATTCTAAAGATTTATCAGACATAATTACCCCCTTAAACAAAGGTATATTATAATATATTTTTAAAATTTTAACAACCATAATTAATATTACTTTTCTTTTTTTTAAATAAAGTTTATAATTAAAATAAGGAGATAAATAATCAACATTAATTTATTTGTTGATTATAAAAAAATTAATATGATAGGAAAGATAAAAGAGATAAATGATAATAACATTATAATTTATTTAAATAGTAAAGAAAATTTAATAAATCATTTTGTTAAAATAGATAATAGTATTATTGGAGAAGTAATAAGTATTAATGATAATGATTGTAAAGTTAAATTATTAGGAGAAATTATTAATAATGAGTTTAGTTATGGTGTTTTAGTTAAACCTAAATTAGATAGTTTAATTAGCCTACCAAATGATATGGAATTAAAAATAATTTTATCTAACATAAATTATCAAGAAAATCTTGATTTAAAACTAGGAATTAATCCGGTTTATCAAAAAGAAGTAACAATTAAAATAAATCCGTTTTTTCAAAATCATTTTGCTATTTTTGGTTCAACAGGATCTGGTAAATCATGTGGAGTTGCTAGAATTATTCAAAATTTATATAGTAAAAGAAGTAGTGTTGCCTATAATTCTAATTTATTTATTTTTGATACTTACGGAGAATATACTAAAGTTTTTGCTAATATTAGTAATTTAAATCCTTATTTAAGTTATAAAAATTATACAACTGATACTAATTTAGATAATATTTTAAAAATACCTCCTTGGTTATTAGGAGTTGATGACTTAGCTATTTTATTAAATGCTACTACTTCTACTCAATTATTAATAATTGAAAAAGCTTTAAAATATGTAAATATTTTTGCAAGAGAGGAAACAAATGTTTTAAAAATTAAAAATGATATAATTGCTAGAAGTATAATTGATATTTTATTAAGTGGTAAACCTTCGGTTCAAATAAGAGATCAAATATTTTCTATTTTGTCTTTCTTTAAAACAAGTGAATTAAATTTAGAAACTGTTATTAAATCACCTGGTTATGATAGAGCTTTAAAAAATTGTTTATTAATCGATACTGATGGTAAATTAAGAGAAATGTCTTTGTTAATTGATTTTTTTAGTAATTATTTAACTGATAACATAGACCTTAAAATGCCAAATGGTAGTTTTAAATATAGTTTAAATGATTTAGAAGATGCCTTAAATTTTGCTTTAATTGATGAAGGAATTTTTAAAAGTGAAAGAGTATATGATGAATTAAATATTATTAAAGTTAGACTACATTCTTTAGTAAATAGTAGTAATAAAGTTTTCTTTGAATATGATAATTATTTAACAAGAGATGAATATATAATTAGTTTAATTAAAACTAGTAGTAATAACAAAGCTCAGATTGTTCATTTTAATATAAGTTATATAGATGATAGATTAGCTAAGACTATAGTTAAAATACTTTCTAAGATGTTATTTGATTATTTAAAAGGTAGAGTTAATCGTGCTAGTGTTGCTTTTCATATAATATTAGAAGAAGCTCATCGATATGTTCAGAATGACAATGATATTAATTTACTTGGTTATAATATTTTTGATCGAATTACTAAAGAAGGTAGAAAATATGGAATATTGCTTGGTTTAATTTCTCAAAGACCAGAAGAATTATCAGAAACTGCTGTTAGTCAATGCAATAATTTCTTAATTTTTAAAATGAATCATCCAAAAGACTTGGAATATATTAAAAAATTAGTTCCTAATATAACTGATGAAGAAATTACTACTTTAAGAAGTTTAAAACCTGGTAGTTGTATAGGATTTGGATTGGCTTTTAAATTTCCAAGTATCATAAAAATGGAATTGCCAAACCCTACTCCCAATTCTAATAATGTTGATATTGCCAAAACTTGGTTTATAAATGCTAACAATGATAATTAAAGTTAAAAAAATATTAGAATTTAATACTCTAATATTTTTTTATTCATCATCTTCACTATAATAATCATCATCTTCTAACTCTTCTTCTTCAAAGTTAAAAGGATCGTACTCCCCTTTTTTAACTAATTCTCTCTCATTTTTATCAAGATAATCATATTTAACCTGTTTTTTCTTATCATTTTCAAGAGACGATAAAATTAAACTTAATATAATACACATAATACCCTTTCCTTATAATTTAATATTTTTTCTAAATCATAGGTAAAAAAATCTGAATAATCAAATTTAAATAATATTTTATCCGACATCTACATCTCCTTTTTTTTTAAAGTTCTTTCTTGACATAAATAATTTGTCAATTAAAACTTAAATTAGTTTATATATTTATTAATAATAATAGTATTAAGAAATGAACTATTATTATTAATGGTATTCCTTTAGTAAAATAATTAACATTAGTTTTATGGTTAAATATATACATAGAACTAATGGCTCCTATCTCTCCACCTAATAAGCAAAGACTTAATAAAGAAGTTATTTTAAAACGCCATTTATTTTTAATAGCTCTTTGTTTATCTAAATAAAATATTAAGAAAGTAATAAGATTAATTAATATTAAGTATATTAGAAAAAATTTATTATTTAATAGTTCAGGATTAAAGTTAATAGTTTTCTTGCTTAATAAAATAAATAATATTATTTGAATAATAAATGTTGCTATAATAAGTATTTTATTCATCATATTTTCTTTGGTAAATCTTCTATCAAATAAAATTAAATTAACTAATTCTCCAATCGAGCCACCTAAAATAGTTATAATAGTAATTAAGAAATCTATTTTAGTAAAATAGATAAAAAAACTAATAATGTTTATAATTATTAAATAGGTTTTCATGAAAATTCCTTTGCTTATAATTTATTATATTTATCACTTTTACCTTTAAATTTAGTAATTGGATACTTTTTCTTTGATATTTCTAACTTTTCTAAAACAATTTGTTTAGGATCAACATCAATTTGATGGCATAATAAAATACAATAATTCATAACATCAGCTATTTCATATTTTAATTCTTCTTTATTATAATTATTATTCCATTGAAAACATTCTAATAATTCTCCTGCTTCAATAGAAATTGATTTAGCTAAATTTTCTGGAGTATTAAATTGTAACCAATCTCTTTCTTTAGAAAACTCAACTATTTTTTCTTCTAATTCTTTCATTTTTCCTCCATTTTTTTAATTAAAATGCATTTATACTTAACAAAATATCTTCTAAGTAATAATTATCATATTTTAAATTATTAGCCCAAGTGGTAATTTCTTGTTTTAAAGTATCATCACCTTTTCTTTTAACTACTCTTAAAAACATTCCAAGTTTTGATAATAATTCTACTGCTTCTTCATTATAGTTTAATTTTTTACTATCATTATAGGCTTCTATAATAGCTTTTAATATTTTATAAGCTTCACTAAATTCTTTGCTACTAATATATTGATTAACACGATTTAAATAATCATCTAGAATATTTTTATAATTAGTTGATAAAATAAGAGCATTATATAAATTATTATAATAAAAATTATACTCTTGAGTAGGAAAATACTTTCTAAAATAATCATGAAAAGATATACTATTTATTAAATCTTTATCATTTAAAGTTAGTAAGTATTCCTTGATTTCTTCAGCTGGAACTGATTTAATAATATTTAAAATACTTTCACTTTTTTCAGTTATTTCAGGTTTTAAATTTGCTATTTCATAATCTCCATAATTAATAGCTATTAAAGTTGCATATTCATGTTTACAATTATCTTCATAAGGACAATCACATTCATATTCAACATATTCATCAAGTGGATCAACGTTAATATGAACTGTATATATTTTATCAGCAGTTCCTTTTACTTTAGCAATAAAACCATCATTTACTTTAAAGCATTGTAGAACATTACCATCTACATAATATTTATTACCTCTTGCCATTATTTCATTTGAAAAATCAAAATTACAATTTTCTAATATTTTATTATAATCATATTCTTTCTCTTCATCTTCATATAAAATTGTATCAATTGCCATAATTTACCTTCCTTTGATATTATTTTAACATGAAATACCAATTGCGACAACATATTATAAAACTAAAAATTTAAGAATTATAAATGTTAAAGTAAATTAATATAAAAAAGAGAGATTTTGCTCTCTTCTATTAAATTTTTAATTACTTTTTTAATCGAATAATTTTTGCTATTGATTTATGTTTTTCTTCATTAAATACACCATTTGCTATTTTCATGTATTGCTTAGAAGATAAGTTTTCACCAGTTGTAGCAAGTTTTTGTTTTAAATCATTTATTCTTTGCTCTTTACTCAAAATATGTCTTTCATATTGTATCTTTGAAACCTTAGTTTTAAATTTAATAAATTTAATATTAGTTTCTTTTAATTCATTAATCATTTTTATAAAAAATTCAATATAAGTATAACTAAATCCTCTTATACAAATATAACTATTTTTATTGGCTACAATAAAATCCATAAGAGTATTATAATCACTAATAATTTGATTTTTATTTATCCATTTATTATCAGCCTTTGTATCAATACATATAACTGGATGGATAAAACCAAATTTCTTGATATGGAAACAATCTGTTAAATTATCATCAAAATTAAAATTATCAGTTTCAAATAATACTCCATTATTTATAACAAAATATGTTGAA
>CADBSI010000021.1 GCA_902797275.1 uncultured Erysipelotrichaceae bacterium
AAAACATTATTATTTTCTTCTAAGTAAACTGATATATCACTATCTTTTATAGTTCCAGAACTTTCAAGTGAAATACCATAATAAATAGTTTTATTACTAGTATTCTTACCTGTAATAGTAAAATTAAAACTATTGTTATCTTGCTTTAAAGCATCTTTTTTAGTCATAGGATGCATATTAGTTAAATTAATTTGATTACTTCCATTCAGTTTTAAATAAATATCACCTGTAATACTTATATTATTACTACTAAATTTAACATATTTAGTTAAGGCATATGTTAAACCAAATGTTAATATTAAGATTACTATTATACTTAAAATTAAAAATGCTTTCTTATTTCTCATTTTATCACTCCTATTATTTCGTCCTAGTATTCTAATATAAATTTATTTTAACACTTTTTTTATTTATTATAAAGTATTTTTATGTCTTAAAAAATTGTATTATGTAAACTATTAAAAAAGCATGATTAAAAATCACAGATAAACTGTAAACTTAATCATGTTATACTTTTATTTTTTTATTACAAAACTCTTTATTTATTGGGGTTTTATTAGATATTTCTACCCCCCCCCCATGTAAAGTTTTGTAAAGTTAGAGTTTGATTTATTGTAAAGTAATTATTTAATTTATTCATGAAAATCAACTCCTTTTTAATTTTTTATTATTTTGTACTTTTTATTCTTATTACTCTTTAATGATATCAAATAATTTTTAAATTTTCAAGTCATTTTATATAAAACTATATCTTATTTTTATAAATTAAGATATAATTATCTTGATGTGTATGAAAGAATTAATAGAAAATTATAAACCAATTAATATGCAAGAAGAAAAAGATAAAGAAGTTATCTTAGAATATCTTAGTTATTTTGATAATCTTTTAACAAGAGATAATAACTTTGCTCATTTTACTAGTAGTGCTTTTATTGTTAATCAAGATTATACTAAGGTATTGATGGCTTATCATAATATATATAAGTCATATGCTTGGTTAGGTGGACATATGGATGGGATTAAAGATCCTTTAGAAGTTGCCATTAAAGAAGCTGAAGAAGAAAGTAGCATAACTAACTTAGAATTAATTACCAATGATATTATTAGTTTAGATGTAATAGAAGTAGTAGGTCATTTTAAAAGAAATAAATGGATTACTCCTCATGTTCATTTAAATATTACTTATTTATTTAAAGCAAATGATTATGATTTTATTAAAGAAAAATTAGATGAAAATTCAAGTGTGAAGTGGCTTCCAATTGCTAATATAGATGACTTTGTAAGTGAAGAAAACATGTTAGTAATTTATCATAAGATAATTGATAAAATGGAAAAACTTATTAAAAAATAAAAAGGCTTTTTTAGTCTTTTTAATTTAGGAAATAATTACTTACTCTTTGAATAACTAATTTATTAAAGGGATAAATATAACTACTAGTTTTGTTTTTATAACTTATATTAGGACTAGTAATTGCTATTACAGTATTTGGATTATTACTAGGAAAATAAGTTGCAAATGAGGTTGAAATAGTTTCAGTTTCATATTTTCCATCTAAATTGCTATCAACAAATGTTTCACTTGTTCCGGTTTTACCACTTGGATTTAGATTTAAATTAACATACCCATAACCTGTTCCATTTGTCATAACCATTTTTAAACCAAGTCTTACTCGATTTAGATAACTTTCTTTAATATCAAGAGTATTTAAAATATTAGGTTCATATTCTAAAACTATTGTTTCTTTATCCTTTACATATTTAAGTAAGTGCATTTCATATCTTTTACCAGTTGAAAGAGTTGACATATACTGATTTATTTGTAAATTAGTATATGTGTCATATTGACCAATTGAAAGATTCATCAAAAGTCCTACGTTTTTAGTTTTACCCATATAACCAATTGATTCATTCGATAGTTCAATTCCTGTTTTTACTCCCAGTCCAAACATATGATAATAATTTCTATATGTATCAAAGGCTGTATCATTTATATATAAAGGCATATCATAGTTATAAACTCCTCCTCCCACTCTAATTGCAATTTTAAATTGATAAACATTACTACTTTTATACAAAGCTTCTAAATCATTGATATAACCCATGGTATAAATAGAACATTTTTTAGGTGTTGCTTTTATTTTAATACATTCATCTCTCATAACCTCGCCTATTTTTAATTTATTTTCATTGTATCCTACTAAAATACTGGCTCCCTTAACAACCGAACCAGGTGTCATGGTATCAGTGATAACTCCTATACTATAATCACTTATTTTATCTAAATTAATTCTTTTTCCAACCATTGCTAATACTTCTCCACTATTTGGATTAGTAATAGATAAATATGATCTATCAAAGTACTTAGTATTAATACCTGATTTACTTTTACTTAATTCCTCACTTAAAACATTTTCAGCATATTCTTGTAGTTTTATATCAATTGTTAAATATAAATCTTTTCCCATATGTCCTTCTTTAATTAAAGAATACTGTCCATTTACTAATTTATAAGTATCTCTTTCACTTTTTAAATAAGTATCATACACATACTCTAAATTAGTTAAACCAACTGTATCATCTAAACTATAACCTTTTTCTAAATATTCACTTTTCTTTTCATATGGAATACTTCCTGTACTTCCTAAGATACTTTTAAAAGTGTCATTATAAGGATAATATCTATCATACATATACTTAGTATTAAAACCTAATAAATAAGTATTACTCTCTGAAAAATAAGCAAATTCTTCAACACTTGCATCTTTTTTAATAATTTTATCTTGATAAGAATAACCATTATTCATAAGAAAATACAAATAAATTGCTTTTTTATCATTATCATCATAAATATTTAAATCATCATCACTAACTAAATCTTTTTTAATTTTATAAAAAGAATTATCACTTATTTTTCTTTTTTTATAGTTTTCTAAATCTAGTTTATTAACTCTTTTTTTAATTATATTATCATGCTCTAATAAATAAAAATCTTTTAAATAAGAATTAGTTAATTTAGAATAATCAAGTTCTATATGATCTTTTATTTTATAAGCAAGACTAATTAATTCTTTATTTGTTAAATTATTATTATTTTTAAAATAAATAACTGGTACTAATCTATTATCAACAATTATATTACCAGATGTATCATATATTCTTCCTCTTGGTAATTCATCTCCTTTTACTTCTTTTTCCGTTAATTTTAAAAGTTTTTCTTGATAATAATCTAGTTTTACTACTTGTAAATAATAAATTCTTGTAATTATTATAAAAAATGATATGTACATCAAAATATTTAAAAAATTTATTTTTTTTAGCATAACTCACCCTTATTATTGTTTGTATTTTTTTTAAAATTATGAATATATTTAATTAGGTGATTTATGCAAGATTTTATTATAAGTAATTATATAAGTAAATTAGATAAGAATAGTATTACCTATTTTGCTTTAAAAAATGATATTAGGTTAAATGATAATGAATTAGATTATGT
>CADBSI010000022.1 GCA_902797275.1 uncultured Erysipelotrichaceae bacterium
ACAATTCCTTCAAAAGCTTGAATTCTTTCTCTTTTTCCTTCGATGATTTTAACATCAACTCTAACAGTATCACCTACACGAAATTCTGGAACGTTAGGATTTAACTGTGACGCAGTAATTTTGTCAATTACGTTCATAATACACTTTCCTTTCTTACATGATTATGCTAAATAATACATATAGCAGCGAATCACATTAAAGATAATATCACACTTTTTAGGAAAATGCAAACTTTTTTTAACTAATATTTATATTTAATACAACCATATATACCCATAATTGCTAAAATAAATAAACAATATGAATATGATATATGAATAAACTCAAATAAACATAATATATTTTTCTCTTTAAAAAATATTATAATTAAACTTGTAATTAAGAGAAAAATATTATTAGTTAATAATAATTTATTAGTTTTAGTTATATTATAATCACTATAAAAATAGAAATAAATACCATAAATAAATGTATATACAGGAAATATTAAACCTATAATCATTAAATAAATATTTAAATTTTCATTATATATTCTTATATTAAATATATATTCAAAGAAATTATTAAAACTAGTAATTGAATAACTAAAACCAACAATAACCAATAATAAACCTAATATTTTCATATATAAATATCTACTTTTCATCTTGTCTCCTATTTAAAAACTTTAATATAATTGTTATAAATAACCATATTATAAAAGTAATTGATATTATTCTTGGAATAACTAATCCTTTAGTATAATAACTAGTATAAGAATTAAGATCTATATTTAATCTTAAAAAAGTAATATAACAAGAAAAACTTATACAAAAGAAAATATAATTAATTATTTTTTCTAAAAAAGTAATATTCTTTAATAAAGTATAAATAAATAATATAATACTAAATATAATAGTTGAAACAAATAATAAGTAATTAGGATACCAAATATAAGTAATTATATTTTTAAGTAATTCATATATATAATTATTATCAAAGATAAATATTAATATAAGAAAAATAAATGCTAGAATTAAAAATATTACTTTTAATAATTTATTTTTTAAAGTATTATTAAAGATTAAAAGAAATAAAAAAGTTAAAGATAAAATTATACTACTAATAATAAATGGATCGTTCATAAATACCTCCTAATATGTTTCAACACCTATTAATTCTAAAATATATACAGTTTGATTAGTTTTATCATCTTTAGTACAAGTAATTAAAGTTAAAGTAGTTTTATTGGTATCTCTATAAATATTTAAACTACCTTTTTTAGTTTGATTATAGATATTAACTATTTTATATGTATATTTTTTATTATTATAAATAATACTAGCTAGATCATCTAATTTTAATTTATAAAGATTTCTAAAATATGCTATACTACTTGTTCCTGAATGAGCAGCAAGGATAAAATTACCATTTATTTTATCTGGTAAATCAGATATTTTTAATATTTCTACATGATAATTAACATTATTATATAGAGAATTTATTGGTAATAATCCTTGGTTTAAATTAATCTTTGGTATTTCTAAAAAAGCTAAGTAATTAATATCAGGATTGTTGGTTGGTTTTTTTATTTCTTCATTAGTATCTGTTATATAATCAACATCAACATTAACAGTTAAAGAGTTATTTTTATTTTTTTCTTTATAAATATTTGCTTGTATATTATTATATATTTCACTATTGATGGAAAGTATTTTTTCATAATTAAAGAGAATAAAAGAAATAATTAGTAAGAGAGACCCTACTATTAGCATGGTCTCTTCTTTTTTAATTTTTTTGTGCATAAACATAATAACCAACAGCTCCTACACCAAATATTATAAATACTAAAGATATCATTGTAAGAACCTTTGAAGCATTAAGAGAAGTTCTTGGAACAATAACTTCATTCTCTATTTCAAATACTTGAGTTTCACTTGTATCTTTAACTTCAATTGTTTTAACTTCATCTATTAATTGATAACCTTTTGGAGCAACTGTTTCTTTTATTGTATATTTACCAATTGGCATATTAGTACAATAATCTGATTCGGTAGTTGTAAATTTATCAAATAAAGAACCATCTTCTTTATATATTTCAAACTCTGCTCCACTTAAGTTTTCTTTATTTTTAGATACTTTTTTAATACATACTTCAATTGGAGCATCTTTCATGTCTAAAACTTTATCAACTTCACCTTTTTCATTAATTGTAAATTCAATTGTTTCAGCTGTTGCATAACCAGATGGAGTAATTGTTTCTGTTAAAGTATATTTACCAGGTTTAACCGGTATTTCATGTGGATCATTTCCAATAACATTTCCTTGGCTATCTTTTTTACAACTTGAAATCCATTCATCAACAACCGAACCATTACTATCTTTAATAGTTAATTTAGCTCCTTCTAAACATGCTCCCGTTGATAAATCTGATTTAGTTATACCTCTTGTATTAGGAATTGTTATTTTATTATTTATAACTTTTAATTCAACTGCACCTTTTACTTCAGAATCACTGTCTTCTTCATGAATTTTTTCATTTTTTCCAACAACAAACTTATATTTAGTATTAGATTTTATATAATTAATTGGAGCAGATTCTTCATATATATAATAAGTTCCTACTTGAAGAGTTCCTTCAGGTAAACAATAAGCTCCTTCTTGACTAGACGTTATAAAGTCAACATAAACTGACTCATCAATATCTTCAATAAACAAGTTAGCTCCATCTAAAATTTTATCAGGATCTTTAGAATCTACTTTTAAAAAGCATATTTCAGGAACCTTTTTATTGTTTATAATAACAGATATTGTAGAATTTTCATCAACAGTTAATTTTATATAACCATTACTATCTACTAAAGATGTACCAAAGTCATATAAATCATAACCATTAGGTGCTTGAGTTTCTTTTAAGTAGTAAGTACCAGCTGGTAAATTACTTAAAACATATGTTCCTTTTACTGTATTATTAACTAATTTAATTTCAGCTTTTATATTTTCAGGTTTAATTTCATTATAATATAAAATAAATTTAGCATTTTCAAGACATCCTTTAGTACCACAAATAGATGCATCTACATCAGTTAAATCTGTTCTTATTTTTACATCTTCTTCATTATCAGATACTTTATAGATAATTATTTTACCATTGTCATTTCGATCAATTGAAATATTTTCAGAATAATAACTATTGTCAACACCAATAAAATCTTGTCCAGAACCAATATATACATATACATTCTTCTTGGCTACTTTGCTAGTTAAAACAGCTTTAACTTGTTTTATATTAGATCCTACATTAGAAATTGTAAAATTATCTCCTTCTGTATTACTTTCAACATTATCATTTTTAAATAACTCAGTTCCATTATTATCATAAAATACAATTGAATAATTACTAACGGTTGATTTTATAACAACATTTAAAGTATTATCAGCATTAAAAGTTTTAGATACAAGACTAAAATTATCGTTTTGATTAGCTGAACTAGTTAATTTTTCATATAAATTAGTTGTATACCAAGCAGTTAATACTTTTATTCTATTTTTAACATTACTATCAGTATTAGTTGAAAAAACATATTTATAGAAATTACTATTAGTATTACATCCACCTTCATTATACCAAGCTTCTTCTTCAGATGTTAACATTTTATCTTTATAATAACTATTACAGTTTCTAAAACCAGCACTTTTTAATTTACTACTTAATACTTTATCATAACCATCACTATTATAAGTAGTTTTACCATCAGTTATATTCCAAATAGCTGCTTGAACAGCTGATATAGTCTCTTGAACATTTAAATTATCAAATCCTAAACTATCATAATCTGAACCAATTCCTATAGTGGAACTTTTTAAATTTTCTTTTAAATTTCCAAGGGTTATGTAAGGATACATATAAGGCATAACTTTAGCTAATTTATCTTTAATAGTATCATTTAAATTAACATTACTACTATTAATAGCATATCTCCTTCTTGAAGAACCTGAACTTAGTTTTTTACCTTCTTCTGCACAGTAAACTACTACTTTTTTACTATCATCATTTTTTTGTTTTAATAATTTAGTACCAAAAACATCATTTCTAAAACTTGTATGGCTAATATGATACATTGAATACATATTTTTTCTTACAAATTTAAACTCTGTACCTTCAGCAATTGTACCTATTTCTTGATTATCAACAGCAGCATAAGATTTTTTATCAAATGTTTGCATTATAATAAATGTTATGGCAAATGTTAATAAAATCATTGGTACATATATATTTTTTTTCTTCATGATCCACTCTCCTATCATTAATACAATTATATCATTTATAAAATTATTAAACAATATTTTTTTTATACTTTTTTATTTTCAATGTCAACTCTTAAAACAATTGCAATACTTGAAACTAAACACATTAAATAACTTCCCCCATATGATAAAAATGGAAGTGGTACTCCTGTTAAAGGAATGAGCCCAAGTAAACCACCTAAATTAATTAAAATATGTAATAAAATATAGAAAAATACTCCAAAACAAAGCAAAGAACCCCTTTTATTCTTACACCTTTTTCCAATTAAGAATATTCTCCATAAAACTAAAAACATTAATATTAGTAATACAATTGAAACAATAAGACCAAGTTCTTCTACTATAATTGCAAAAATAAAATCAGTATATGCTTCTGGTAAATATAAGTATTTTTGCGTACTATTTCCAAGTCCTTTACCAAATAATCCTCCATTATTAATAGCAATATAACCATTGCACACTTGATTACCATCACTATATATTCTTTCACAAGGATTTAAAAAATTAAATCTTTGAATTTGTCTTGCAAATACTAATTTAACTCCATTATTTAAAAGTAATAAAAGAAAAACACAAATAATTGCTACAATTGAAATTATACTATTTCTTTTTATTTTTTTAGAAATAGGTAAGATCAAAAACATCAAAAATACTAAAGCACAATATAAAATAGTAGTACCCAAATCCGGTTGTAAAGCAATTAAAAAAGCAATTGCAACTGATAATATTAAAGGAAATAAAACTTTTTTTAAATTAAGACAATTTTTATTAATACTATAATATGAACTAAACCACATAATAGTAAATATTTTAGCAAATTCACTTGGTTGAACCGTAAATATACCAAAGATACTAAACCAACTTTTAGCTTGATTACTAACCTTTCCATTAAAAAGAACAATAACTAGTAAAGAAATTATTACAACTATTAAAAAGAAAGTTATATAATGGTATTTACTTGTATCAAATTTTAAGATAAAAAAAGAAAGTAAGAGACTTATAACTAAAAAAGCAAATTGCTTAATAAAGTAATAATATGGACTTTTAGAATACATCATATAACTTGTAACGTTGCTAGCTGAAAAAATCATTACTAAACCAACAACTAGTAATATAAAAGTACATATTAATAAGCATTTATCCATCTTTTTTAGCATAAAATCATTCCTTACTTAAATAATATCTTCAATTTCTTCATCATCACTTAAAGTAATAATATTATTATTTTTAGTTTCTAAATTAGTATCTTCTTGTTTTACTTCTTTTGTATCTTTTTCTTTAGTATTTTTATCACTTGCATTTGTCTTGTTTTTATTCTTTTTATTTTTTATTTGAATTATTAATAATACTATAATTGCTGTTAATATTAAAGCAATAACAATTAAAATAACTATTTTATTAAAATTATTTTCTTTATTAACAACTTCTTTTTTTATAATATTAATTTTATATATATTATAGTTATCATCATCATATTCTACTCTTATTTTAATAATGCTACCATCTACTAGATCAAGATTTCCAGTTATCTCGACTTTGCTTGTTTCAACATCTGGAACTGCATCTATAACAAGATAATTATCATCACCTATTTCTAGGTTATATTCATATTTATTTTCATCAAAATCTAATTTATATTTTTCTATAGTTAAGCTTTTTAAATTAGCTAAACTTTTATCTTCACTTTCAAGTCTTTTTACTTTTAAAGTATAAGTTTTAGTGTTTTCATCGTTTTCTACTAATATTTTAACGGTGTTTTCACCTATTTCTAATTTATCAGCACCTTCAATTGCTATTTTAGCATTTTGATCAGTTGGAACTGCTGTTATTTCTAATTTATCAACACTTTTTAAAACTGATAATTCATAATCTGTTATACCACTTTCAAAATTAAGTTTAACATTTTTAATTGTTAATTGTTTTAAAGTAGTTGCTTTTTCTTCTCTTTTCGATACATTTAAAACATAAGTTGTAACGTCCCCTGCTTCCGATATAACTTTGATTTTAATTTCTTTTTCATTGTCAAAGAAATCATAAGAAGCTTTATTATTTTTAAAGTTATCTACCTTAGCTTTAGAAGAATTGGGTTCTACTTCAATATCAATTTTTTTAGAAGCATAACTAACCGTGGTTTCATATTTAGTTATACCTGATTTTAAAGTTATAGCTGTACCATTAACAACAATTTTTTTTAAAGAACTATCTGTTGATAAAATTTCTTTTACTACTTTAAACACATATTCTTTAACTGTTCCATCTTCCGCTGTAACACTTACTTTATATTCATTTAAACCATTTTTTAAAGTTTCTTCTATCTTTAAAACTGAAACACTTGCTTTGCTATCATTAGTTTTATAAGTTATACTAACATCAGATACATCGTTATCTTTAATTATTTTTTCACAAACATAATCAGAGCATACTACTTTTTCATTATTAATAAAAACATCTTTTAATGTAGCATCACTACTTTTAGTTTCTGTTTGATTATTTTTTTCATTATTATCTTTTGTTTCATCTTCTGGTAAAGCTTTTACATTTAAAGTAAAGCAACTAAGTAAAATAAATATAAATAAAAGTTTTTTAGACTTTTTCATAACACACACCTCTATAATATATATTCATTATAGCAAATTATAAATACTTTGTAAATAAAAAAATAGCTAATTACTAGCTATTCAAAAAAGTCATCAAAGAATTCATCATCACTTACTTCTTTATATTTATTCTCTTCTACTAAATCCATATTAGGTTTGATGTTTTCTTTTAATTCAGTTTGTTTTTTAATTTTATCAATTAATTCATCAATATTTTCAGGAGTATCTTTTTCTTCAATAGGATTTTTATCTTCTTTTTCAACAAAATCAGCATCATCAAAGGTTGATATAAATGATTTAAAATTATCGTTTTCATTTTTTTCAACATTATTGTTAGTATCATTATTAGTTAAATTGATAGTTTCACTAAAGTTGTCAGATTTTAAATCATTATTTAAAATATTGTTTAACCTATTTCCTGAATTATTATCTGAATTATCATTTAATATATTTTTCAAGATATCATTCGAATTGTTATCCATATTATTATTTAAATTACTATTATCTAAAGTATTAGATAAATTTAATTCATTACTTGTATCTTTAGGAGTTGTTGATATTTGATTTTTATTTTTAGATTCTTCTTGGTCAATTCTTTTTTCTTCTTCTTCAAGTTCAGCTATTTTAGCATCTATATTTTTTAGAATTCGATCAACATCTATTTTAGAATCAACATTACCTTTAGGGGGGCTAGCAAAATCATTATCAAAATCAAAGCCACCTGAGCCAAACATTCCCGGCATTGAAGATGGAAAATCACCAAATGGAGAAGAACCACCAAATGGATTAGTTCCTCCTAAACCTTTAGCAAATGGATTATTTTCCTTTTTCTTTTCTTTTACATATTCTCTTACATCAAAAACTTTAACTTCATGTCTTGGTCTTTCTTTAATATTAGAAGTTGAAGCTAATTTATAAGTTCTACCCCAATCCATTTTATAATCTGGTGTTAACTTAGTTTTAAATGGAGGCATACGAAGTCTTCTAATAATTACTTCGTTCATTTTTAATTTTTGTAAATCACTAATGGTAATTAAAGGTCTTGTTTCTTCTTTTTCCTTATCATCTTTACCTGTTTTTACTTTAATATCACCACACATTTTACTAATTTCTTCTAAAGCTTTTAGTTCGGTTGATATTAAATAAATCATATTGCCACAGTTTCCCTTTATGGTTTCAGCATTTTGTTCCCCATAAACTTCATTTAATTGGGCAAAATTTTGAATAATCATTGTAAAACGCATTAAACGACTACGAGCTGCTGTTATCATTGTTGTTACATCTTTAAGAGGTGGCATGTTAGCAAACTCATCTAATAAGAAATTAGTTCTAACTGGTAGTTTACCACCATGACTTTGAGCAACATCAATTAAAGTTTCATAAATTTGTTTAATTAGAATTGTTACTAATGAGTGATATGTTTTCTTTTCATCTTGAATAATTATAAAAACAGCCGTTTTCTTTTTTCCAATATCTGCTATATCAAAATCACTATATGATAACATTTCTGATAAATTAATACGCGAAGCAAATAATTTTATTTTTTGTTTAAAAACAGCTATGATACTCATCTTGGTATCATTTGGAGCAAGTATTGTTGAAGAGGCATTTATGTAAGCTGCTCCATTTGGATCTTTGGTATTAAAATACTCTTTAATATAAGTACTTCCTCCTATTTTATCTTCACCTACTGTTGTCATTAAGCTAATGCTATTAAGATTTATTTCTTCTTCTTTGGCGTCTTCAAATAAACCTAGAGTTAAACCAGAAAAATAATCAGCTGACGTTTTTTCCCAGAAAGGATCACCATTTTTATTTGATTCGTCATACAAAATATTTAAAGCTAAATCGTCTAATAACTCGATAGCTTTATCTTGATTGCCGCTTTTCCATAATTTATAAGGCAAAGTTAAGGGATTCCAAGCATTACCTTTACCAGGCTCACGGAAGTTTAACAAAACAATATTATAGCCTTTTGAACGAAGCATATTGCTTTTTTTCTCATAAAGCTCACCCTTAGGATCAGTTAAAATCATTGATTCTCCATGTTTAGCAAGAAGTTCAATCATTGGAAATATTATTGCTGTTGTTTTACCAGAACCGGTAGAACCAATAACTAAATTATGGTATTCACTATCATCAACATAAATTTTTTTACCATCATTTATTAAAGCAACACCAGCTGCATCAGTTTTTTGATCACTTGGATGAACTAACTTTAATTGTTTTTTCATGTCCTTGGCATCACACCATTTACTATAACCATCACCTGATTTTTTTTCAGTGCTAATACCAAATCCCTTTTCAAATTCAAAGAAATAACTCTTGCAACTAATAAGTAATGCAACTACAGCAACAAGGTAAAAAAGAATTGTTGCCCAAAATAAATCTTTACTAAAAGCAGGAAATGGATCAAGTCCTGTAAACTCACCTGTTGATGTTATTGATGATAAGTTAGAAATAGCAATACAAACAACATAAAGAAGCACTAAACAAACAGCAATAAATTTCTTCATATCGTCCGAATCAAAACGTAATTTTAATTTCATATGTCCTCCTTATATTTCATTATTAATAACATTCTTTTTATGCATTTTAAAACCAATTATAATCATTGTTAAAATAATCAAGATAATTACAAATAACGATATATACATTATAATATTATATATGTATATCTTATTTTTATCAAATGTTATTTTAATTTCTTTATTTTCGGTCGAAGAATCTACTAGCCAAATATAGGCATTTGTTTTTTTATCATGTTTATCAGCGTTATTTTCAACTACAACATAAGGTGATTTAATAGATATTGCTAATTTTGAAACAGGATAACTATCAGAATCATCATCAGTTGTATACTTTTTAAAATTAACTGTTTGAAGTGTTATTAAATTATCGTTTGTTGTTATAATGACATTTTCAAAAACTTGATTTTTAAAAATAGTATTTTGACTATATTCTTCTAAACTTTTATATTCTTTTGAAATAATAACTTCAGGATACTTGGTGTTTTTTTGATTTATTTCATGCTTATAATTATTGCTATTCAATTTATTTTGAATTTCACTATCGTTATAAAATTCTTTAACTATTGTAATTGGTAAATTCTTGTAATAGATATTAAAAAAATCTGAAGTTGCTGTTATTTTTGCCTTCTCACTGACATTAATATTTTTATCAATATCTAACTCATAATTAACGGAAGCACATCCCGTTAATAAAAACGGAATTAGTAAAATTAATATTTTTTTCTTCATTTTATCTCCTATCTTCCAATTAAAATAAAAGAGTACTCACTATTTGTATATTTTAAAATATCATCTTGGAAATTTGCCCAGTAATTATCTCGTTTTGAACTTGATGATCCTGGATCCCATACTAATGTTTTAACAACGCCATTTGTATTTTGTACGCCTACTAGTGTTATATAATGCCCACTATTACTTTTATATCTTCCTGCATTTGGAGCAAGTCTTGCTATTGCAACAAAACTACCTGTTGATAATTTTTGAAGCATATCCGATATAGCAGATTGATTATCTTTGTTAACAGTTGTAACTTTTAAACCATATGCTCGTGAAACATCCATTATCATTTGTGGACGAGATGCTTGCTTGCAACTTGAAAATCCTTTAGCCTTTTGATTAACAACATCAGGTGTTAATCTTTGACTTTTCAATATTGAAATAGCCATAGAAACAGCTGTTATATTACAACCATTTGAAGAAATTGGACCAGAATCGCATAAATTTTGTTCACTCCAAGGCTTAGAAAATTGATAATAATGAAAATTTTCATTTAAATTAGCTTGTCCATTGTAATTATAATTATTTGAGCTAGAATCTAGGTATAAACCTTCTTGAATATTTATAAGATCGTACTCAGTAGAATCATAATATTTTGCTAGAATTTCACGATATGTCATACCATTTATAGAATCTTGAATAGACTCTTTTTGACCTAAGCAATTAGAACCACAATTTTTATTATTTATAGAATCGTAATAACTTCCAAATTTAATATCTTTAGAACCACTAAAAGTTTCGGCTGTTACTCCTTTTTCAACCATGACTTCTCCAAATACCTCTGATACTAATTCCCGAAGTTTGGTTAATTGTTGTTCATTTAAAGCTGGATGATTTGCTGTTGAACTTGTTGTTGACATACAAGTACCATACTTATCACCATTATAATGACTATAATTAGAATTTGTAGTTGGATTACAACATACAAGACGACAATTACCAGTTGGAATATATAAGTCGGTTCCTTTTAAATCAAGACCTGATCTTCCCCATGAAGATTTTCCAAGCATGAAACTATAAGATGCTACTGCAAGAGCTTTCAAGCCTTCTTTAAGATTTTCTTGTCCATTAGCATATTGTTTAGCATAACCACTAACCTCGCCATAAAGAGCTCCAACCCCATAATCAACTAGAGAAACTATAGACGGTGCTTCCGCTTCGTTAGTAGTTGCTGCTGGATTATCAAATACTTTAATGTTATTAAATGTTTTATATTTATACGGAGTAGAACATGTTTGAAGATGAACATTTATAGTATCACTAATTACAGATTGAGATGATTGGTTTCCTTCAATGGCAAAACGCAAATATTCAGCATAATCAAATATTTCATCAACTAATTTTGTAGGATCACTATATTCTTCGTATGCTAATAAAGAAGAATAATAATTTGTTAAGAAAGAACTTTGTAATAATTTATTATAATACTCACCATTTTTTGATACATCAGAATAATAAGAATCCCCATTTGATGAAATCATTAAATCAGCAACTGTTGTAATATATTTAGTAGCTTCCCCAAAATCATATACTTGTCTATGAAAATCAGGGTTTGATTTCATTAGACTATCATATTCCTCTTCACTCATATTATTAAGTTGAAGTTGATAATAGGTAGGATATCTATAAAGCAAAGTTGCTTCTAAAACATAAGTGTCAAGAATGACTCCATACTTTTTCTGATAATCAGCAAGTATTCCAGAAATTGAACCATCGGAACTACCAACTATATTATTATTAAAATTTATTTCTTCCTTAAGCAATTCAGGATTATCAGAGTCATAATAATGGTTTTTTGTTTCATCTTCATCGGAATTCAAACTAACTATAGGTGAGGTTAAAGTATCTAAGGAACCCCAAGCCCCACCTGCAATTACCATTATCAATATAACTCCAAAAATGCCAATACCACCAATCAAAACTAATAAAACTTTTCTTTTATACTTAGTAAATCCAAAACTAAAAATATCTTTAGTTTCACCAAATTCATTTACACCGGTTTTATCTTCTTGTTCTTCACTATCGTTTTCATTATTCTGTAAATTATTATTTTTGTTTTCTACTCTATTATTTAGTTTTCTTTGATTATGAAGACTATTAAGTCTTGAACCACGACTATCTTTTGATAATGCTTTCGGTGTTGAATTTCCGCCAGTTAGTTTTCCTCCACCGTGACCATTTGGTTTAGCAACTCCACCTGCACTCTTTCCGGATTGGGCAGCCATATTTGTAGCTTTACCCGTTCCTTTTCCGCCAACTAAATCAACTGCTTTATCAGCTGCATCAACTACACCGGCATCATTTAATTTTTTATTTAATTTATTCACGCCAGGAACTTTTGAAATAACTTTTCCAACACCTTGTTCTATTCCTTGGCCTAATTTAGTTTGAGAGATTTTATCATAAGCAACATTTCCTATGGTTCCCCCAAAATAACTTGCAGCTGCCTTACCAGCAACGTGAGCCGTTTTAGCACCAGCGTCCTGCATTTCCTTTTTTTCTTGCTGCTTTTTTTCATAATTTTCCATCATACGACTCACCTACCTTTACTACTATAATCCGCCGCCAGAACCAAATGAATCTAATTCATCTTGAGTTACAACTATATCTATTTGCATACGTCTAGAACCACAAACAAATAAAGCTTGTCCTTGGTTATAACGTTTTATACTCTCTATTTCATTTTCATTCAAATCAACTAAATGTGATAAATCTTCAACTGCTTGTTTTCTAAGTTGCATAATCATATAATATGAAGCATTGTCAAAAATTGCTTTTCCTTGAACAATTACTTCTGGATCAGAGAAGTCTGTTGGTTGTTGAGTAATTATAATTGTTCCTGTATTATACTTACGACTTCTTCTTTGAACTTGTGCTAAGAAATCAGCTCCTAAAACATTTTTACCAGCTAGAAGAACATGGGCTTCGTCTACCATTAAAATGGTATCTTTCGTTCTATCAAGACATAGTCCCCAAGCAAATTTTAAAATATTGAAGAATAGTGCATTTTTGATATTAGTATCTTGGTTCATTAATTCTTTTATATTAAATACAATATAATTACTATCTTTTCTAATTGTTGTATGGCCATTGAAGTAATAACTTAACTCTCTAACAAATGGTCTTACTTTAAGTTCAAGTCGTTCCATAATATCACGTTCATGTGTTTTTTCAGTCATTGATGTTAAACGGCCTCTAATTGTTGCATAAACATCAGAGAAAGTTGGGAAATCTTCACTGGTTTTTTCAGCAAAATTACTTTCAAAATTAATATCAAATCTACGATAAGTATCTTGAACTATTTCACTAAATAGAGTTTGAACATCATCTTCAATATCAGGATAATAATAACGCATAAACGCTTTCAAGAATTGTAAAGTTCTTGTTAAAACTGTATGACCTAAGCCATCTCTTATATCTTCCTCATCTGCATCTAAAACAACCTCAAGTGGGTTAATCATTCCATATGCTCCACCTTTTCCAAGGTCAACAACATCACCGCCATACAATCTTGTCATATCTTCAAGTTCATTTTCTGGATCAATTGCAACTATTTGACATCCATTTCTTATATGTCCACGAAGTAATAACTTAGCTGCTGTTGACTTACCAGAACCAGATCCACCAAGAATAATCATATTAGCATTATTTCTATTCATTTCTTTACGATATTTATATAAAAATTGATTAAATAGTATTACTCCTCCTGAAAAATCAACACCTATTAAATTTGAAAGTCCAGGATCTTTGATTGAATCAAATACAAACGGATACATTCCAGCAACTGTAACTGAAGGAATAATTGTACCAATTCTTTGTTCAATTTTTTGTTTTGGAAATATTGGTAATATTGATTTAAATAAAGTTTCTTGTTCAAAACGAAGTGTTACTGCTCGAAGTTCTAAAGAATCTAATAAATTTTTAACATTAGTCTTTTTTAATTCTAATTCTTCTCTACTATTAGCAGTTATCATAATATGCATTTGAAAATCAAATATAGTTGATTGATTAGCTGCTAACATCGAAACAAAATATTCAAGAGATTCATATTCTTGTCTTAATCTTTCTTGCATTGTTCTATCTTTTTCATCTTGATAGCGTTGTTTATAATCAGCAATTTGCTTATTAATCATCTTTTGCATCAATGAAAAAGGAACAGGAATATGTTTTATAACAACTTTAATTCCAGGAATGTTAGTTAAATCGGCAAGATAACCTGGTGTTATAAATTTAGGATAAGATACAACTGTCAAAATAGTTGCATATTTATCACTTATATTAAAATCACTTGGATTAAACTGTAAACCTTTTGGTGCTATTTCACTCTTAAAAAAACTCATTATTTCATCACCACCGTTCCAAATTCTGTTTTAATTCCACCGTTTAAGAAATTATCTAAAATCATTCTTAAATCATCATTTGATGTTTGACTAGAATTAAGACCACTACTTGCAAGTCCATTAATTATTAAACGTATTTTTCGATTCATCTCATCAGTATTATTTTCTTTAAATAAAATATAATATTCAGTATCAACTACCTGATTATTGATAAACATATTAGCTTTTTCAATATCTTGAGCAATTATTTTTATTTGAGCTGGATTAGTAGCATTTTGAAGCATTAATTGAAGCTGTGATTGATAAACTGATATATCAACTGGTCTATCAGCAGAAATCATCCAAAATTCAAAATTCATTAAATTATAAAAATTTCTCATTGCATTTAAAACGCTTTCTTGTTGAAGTGGATCAAGAATAAATATATTTTTTGGATATATTTTAACCCCTGTTACCATTTCACGATTTGGTAGAAAAATAACACCATCCTTTATTCCTTTTATGTTTATCCAATCTTCTGTATAAGGGGAAGTCATCTTTTTATTTTGATTAATTTTGTTAGGTACTTGATTACCTCTTGCAAGATTACTTGTCTTTGAATTCATAACTAGAACACCATCCTCTCCATCTATATTTTTGTCTATTGGTATAAAACGAAATTAATTCTCCCATAGCTGTCCTAATATTATGATAATTTGGAAATGGAAAAACCAAGAATACTGCAATTAAAGCAGGACTAATTGCCAAAATTGAAGTAAAGTTATCCATTGCTCCGATTGCTGACATTATAACAAGTGCCAGCAAAGTTATTCCAATTCCAACACCAAAGATCAAAAGATCAACCGGCATAAATATGCCAAATAATAGTTGACCTTTCTTTGTATTTGCAGGAATTAAATATTGATTGTTATTCATATACTAATATCACACTCCTCAATTTATTTTTTATTTATTATCTTCTATTGCTCTTAAATCTTGAGCGCGAGAATCATATTGTCTTGCAATCTCATCAGCACCTTTAAGGAAGCTGCCAGGATCATTTTTATCATAATTTGTAACTCTGTCAGCAGAATCAACAACAATTTCATTATCAAATGATTTGTTAAAAATCTCAATATCTTGTTTCATAGTACCATTAGGAATAATACCTTTGTTTACACGATTAACGTACATTGTTGCTGTTGTTTTCAATGATTCACCATAAATTGCTTCTATAGTTGCAGCATCATAAGTTCTACCATTAAATGTAGCACTTCCTTTAGCTTCAGCCTCCTTATGTGCAGCAAAAACATCAGCAAATGTATGTGTTCCATAAGAATTGCCATTTTTATCTTTAATTACAAAACTATCCCTAATCACAGTAGGATCTTCTTTAACTTTATCTTTAGCTTCATTAAATATTTTCTTTCCACTCATCATAACTTTAGCAGCTTCTGTGTATGATTTAGAATCAGGAATAGGTAATCCAGCAAAGTTTTTAGCCATAGTAGAAATCTTGCCAATTCCATATGAAGATGGACGGACTGGTTTTTTTACACTATTTAAATCTTTAATTTGTCTTTCAATTCTGTCTGCACTATTTTTAGCATTATCATAATTATTTTTATGCATGTTTGCTGCTTGAATATCTCCTCTTTTCTTCGCAGCTATATATTCACTCCAGGATGTTGAAGCATTTTGTTTTGCAGCATCTAATCTTGGAGTTAAATTAGCAATTTTAGTTTGAGCAGCTTCGTATTTTTTCATATCAGCAGCATATTTTTCTTTTTCTCCATGAATTCCAACCGCTTTGTTAACTCGCCTCATAGTTGCACCATGAACGCCTTGATGAGTATTAAATACATCTCTCATTCCTTTTCCATCAGCAGCTGCACCTAATGATGCTTTAGCTCCCCTAAATGTTGCGCTCAACCCACGACCAAAACTTCGAAGAGGACTTTCATCTTTTTGTCTTGAATAATTAAATGCAGACAGACCTGATTTTGCAATTGCAGCAGGAGCGGCCAAAGTACCTCCAACTTGTTTCCAACCTGCACCTTTAAATATTTTGGAGATATCGCCATTAGTATTAAGTCCTAACAAATCAGATAAAAATTTAGGAAATTGTTTAACAAAACTAAGTAATCCTACTATCATAAATAATATGACTAGTGTTGCTCTCCAAAAACTACCACCAGTATTTTCAACTATGATTTTAAAATTGTTTCCATCTGCAAAATATGTTTGAAAAATGAAAGCCACAAAATACACAACAATTAATTGAATAAACAAATCAAGATAAACTTTGATGCTTGTACTTACCCATTTATCAAATGTTTGTTTAGATGTTTTTGGATCAATATAACTTGCAATTGGAATTGGAGCAATAAACTCACATATACCAAATTTAATTGCTCTTATCGCAACCTGAACAGCAACTGTAACCAAAGTAAATACTAAATAAGCTCCTACTATAGTTGAAACAATAATTTTATGATTATATACATAATGATAATCACCTTCACCACAGCTCTTATCTTTTCTGTTAATGTTTGCAAATGCCTCCGAAACAGATGAAATTTCAACATTAGAAGATGATGTATTATCAGTATCATCATACGATTTTATTGAACCATCATTACATGTTCCGGCATAATCAAAAAACGGTAAAAAGGAATACCACGCCATCAATTTACCAATCTTAGATTCAGTTGTTATTCCATCACCATCATCTTCCGCCGTAACACCCATTATAACTCGTGGAATAATCGGTAAAACATAGGTTTGAATTTTTCTAGCTGTTGAGAATATTGAAGGAACCAAAACAATTAAAACTAAAGATATTACTACCCTTTTCAAGACAGAGCCTGCACCTTTTTCTTTATCAGTAAGGGTATCTGGATCAATTAAAATCTGAATAAAAGATATCATCATTTTAAATACCATTACTAAACCTAGTATTATATAAATTCTTTTAGCAAATGTATTAATAGTTGTCTGAGTAAATATTTCTACCTTAGACAAATCCATAATTAATTGTAGAATAACTTCAACAAACCAGTAAACAACATTATCGATTGACATACATACATATCGCCAAAAATCACTCATGGCCTCTTTTATTCCGAAAATATCCGTTAATACTAACATAAATAGCCCTCCAAACTAAAAGCTTTAATATTATATTTAAAGTATAACATTTCTAATTAAAATTGTAAATCAAATTTAAATAATTAATAAGTAATTTACACTCAAATTATAATACTAGAAAAAAATTATTTTGTAAAGCAAAAATGTATTTTTATTAGAAAAAATAGAAAAACTATTGAATTGGTTTTTCTATTTAATAATTATTTTGATTTTCCTTCTTGATTAATAACTTCTTGATTATCAGTTAACATCTGACTTAATCTTTTACTAACATTTAAATAAGCATTACGCGTAGCATTACGATTATATTTTAATTCTAGATATTCCGGATCATTAACGCGTTGTTCAGGGTCAACACTACCATATTTTGTAGCTAACTCTTCATTCATAATTTCAAGATCTTTTCTTAATCTTAAAGCATATTCTAAATATTGATTATATTTTTTATTAGCCATTTTTTCAATAGCATTTGTTCTTTCATTTGATATTGATGAATAATATTCTTCTTTATTTAATGCCTGATCTATTTTACTAGAATCAAAATTTTCAACATTTTCACCTCTATATTGACCAGTTAAAGCTCGAGACATATCTTTACAAATAGATTTATATATTCCTTTTTTTACAGCAATTTGTTCAGCTAATTTTTCGTATTCCTCTCCACTTTTAGTTGCTAATTCCCTTTCCATTCTTGATATTTCATTTTTTAGAGAAAGAACATAACCAAAATATTTTCTATATTTTTGCTCAGGCAAATCTTCTTCACTAGAAACTTTTTCAAGTTGTGGTTCTTCTTTTTCTGCAGGTTTTTCAGTTTGACTTATTTCATCAGACTTGTTCTCTTCGGGAATCATTGATTTATTTTCTTGTTCAACTACTGATTCTTCTTTTTTTGTATCTTCTTGAACTTCAGTTTCTTCAGGTGCAACTTCATCTTCAGATGATTCTTCTTTTTCAGGCTCACTATCTTTTTCACCTTGTTGTGGAGACATAAATTCCTTTAAAGTATCAATAGTATCTTGCTTTTCTTTTTCAGATTCTTCATCATTCTTCTTTGAAGACATATATTCTTTTAATGTATCAATAGTATCTTGTTCTTCTTTTTTAATTTCATCATCATTATTAAAAGCTAATTCCCTTATAACATCAATTGTATCATCATTTTTACTATCACCTTTAGGATTAGAAACTACTACTTTAGTTTTAGCTTTAGAAACAACTTTTTTAGCTTTTTTATTTTTACTTTTTTCTTTTTTCTTAAATAGACCTAAGAATTTTTCTTTTCCTTTTTTTAGAGATGATTTCAAGAATTTTTTAACACCTTCTTTGGCATTACCAGCATTTCTAATAAATTTAAGCACAGGATTACTCGTTAAAATTTTAGACATTGCAACAACAGTCGTATCTAACAAAGCAACAATTCCTACAAAACTCCAAAAACCAGGTGCACCCGTAGCAACAATCATTATACCAGCTAAAATACTAATAATTGTAATTATTGATAGTGCAATTTTTTTAACAGTTTTCACATCCTTAATCCATTCAGTTTCAGCTTTGGTCAAAGCTCGTTTTTTTGAAATTTCACTTCTATCTTCTTCAGTATTTTCTTTTTTTTCAGCTTCATCTTCTTTTTTTCCAGCTTCATCTTCTTTTTTCTTGTCATCATCTTTTGTTTTCTTCTCAACTTCAGTACGACACTCAACTAAATCAACAGCACTTTTTACCTTATAATCTGTATCTAATTGTTCATTAAGTTCTTTTAAACTTTTTTTAAATTCTAAATAGTTTTTATCTGTACTTTGAAAAGCTTTGTTAAGCTCACTAAAATAAGAATCCAATCTATCTGAAAAAGCTTTTACTTTTTTTCTACTAACTTCACTTTTTTTAGCATTCTCTACCAAAGCTAAATAACTATCAAAATCAAAGTTTTTTAATTTTTCTTCTCCTTCTAAACTTTCTCCAACAATTTTAAATATCTTATCAATTTTTTCTAAAGCTTCTTTTTTCATACCAGCAACACTCCTTTTTTTAATCGGTCATATTTTACCATAAAATTTGCCATTTGTCAATTTACAACATAAGTATACAAAAAAAACTATTTAATTTCAATAGTTTTTTTATCATTATCACTTTTACTTTTAGATATTTCTATTGTTAAAACTCCATCTTTATACTTAGCATTTATTTTACTATAATCAACATTTCCAACATAAAACTCTCGTTTATAATTTCCAAAAGTTCTTTCTCTTTTAATATAATTTTTTTCATCTATTTCTTTATTATCTTTCTTACTTGCAAAAATATTTAAATATCCTCTTGAAAACTCCAATAAAATATTTTCTCGTTTAAAGCCTGGTAAATCTATTTCTATATAATACTTATCATTATAATCAAAAATATCACATCTCATATAAGTATCATTATCAATTATATTTTCTAACATATCTATTAAATAATAATATTATTATATTATATTCCTTTCAATTATAGTATGAATATTTTTATATATCTTATACTAATCTTTTTTATTTTTTATAAATTCTCTTAGCATTTTAGTAAGTGCTCTTTTTTCAATTCTTGATACATAACTTCTTGAAATATGTATTTTTTTAGCTATCTCTTTTTGAGTTAATTCATCAAATCCTCCAAGACCATAGCGATACATTATTATTTCTTTTTCTCTTTGAGTTAATACATTTATATATTTACTCAATAGTTTTATATTTTCTCTTTCATATAAATCAAGAGCAAAATCTGGTTTTTCACATTTTAATATATCAACAATTGTTATTTCATTACCATCTTTATCATAACCTATACTATCATTTATAGAAATATTCTTATTATATTTATTATTACTTCGATAATACATTAGTATTTCATTTTGAATACATCTAGCACAATAAGTTGTTAATTTTACATTTTTAGAATCTGAATAAGTATCTATTCCTTTAATAAGTCCAATTGTTCCTATACTAATTAAATCATCTTGAATATTAATATCATGTTCAAATTTTTTAACAATGTGTGCAACTAATCTTAAATTATGCTCGATTAAAGTATTTCTAGCTTTAGTTGAACCATTTTGCATTTCTTTAATGTATTTATCTTCTTCACTAGGATTCAATGGTTCTGGAAATAGGTTATTTGAATAACTTCCTGTAAAGAAAAATAATTCTTTTAAAAAATTTATAATATTAAAAAACATATACCACCATTAAAGTATATGTTTAATACCAAAAAAAATAAATAGTTCTGATAAAACTATTTACTCGAGTTTTGAAAATAGTTGTATCAATTAATATTATTGTTTAGATAATATTAATATTTAACAAACATTATCAGTGTTTATTACAACTAACTTATCTTTGAGTTTCTCCTCTCAAAACAATTGTCCTACCTGGCGGCGATAATGAGCATATCCCTATATGCCTTTTCCTACCAAAATAACCATCAACAATAATCGTTTACTTTCACATTTGTATTAACTCAATAATACTAATAAACCTTAAAAGGTTAAATAGAATAAATTCAATTATTCTAAAGGCAAATAAGCCTAATAAGTTAAACTCAATTAACTTAACAAAGACTATCAATATAAATTCTATAAGAATAAATATGAGTCCATAAATATAATAAATACTCCAATGAATATATATTATATAGTCAAACAACTATCATCAATATGTTATCATTACCAAGCAATTATAATTTACCATAACTAAGAATAAATGTCAATACTTTTTTGTTTTTTTTCAACTTTTTAATTAAATATAAAAATATTAAATAGATTTACTTTATTTTATCTTATTATCTTCACTTAATCTATTAAGTATTTTTATCATGAATAAAGCAACTTTCTTAGAACTTTCTATTAAAAACTCTTCATAAGTTAATTTGTTTTCACTCCCTACAACATCTGATATACTTCTAATTACTAAAAATGGAATATGGCATAAAGAACAAACCATAGCAATACTTGCTCCTTCCATCTCAGCACATAAAGCTTGAAACTTAGTATTGATTTTTTTAGACATATTACTATCTGTTAAAAAGATATCACCTGATGCTATTATTCCTACTTTATAAGTAGTATCAGTAATTAAACTCTTAGCAATATTTAATAAATAAGTATCACTTTCTATAAATACTCCTGTATTCGGAACATAACCTTTTTCATGATTAAAAGCTGTGATATCAAAATCATGTTGAACTAATTTTTCTCCTATTACAATATCTAAAACTTTTAAATCTGAACTAATACCTCCAGCAACTCCGATATTAAATATATAATCAACTTTCATATTATCAATTAATATTTGAGTAGTCCTACTAGAATTTACTTTTCCTACACCACTTTCTACTAAAATACAAGAAATATTTTTATATCTTGCTTCATAAAACTTAAGATCAAATAAATCATAAACTTTAATTACTTCTAAATATTCTTTTAAAGCATTAAGTTCTGATTCCATTGCAAATATAATTCCTATTTTCATAAATTCACCCATCAAACTTATTTTACCATAAAAAAATAGGAAAATAAATTCCTATTTTATACTTTCTAACATTTTTATTATACTAATTCCATAGCCTTTCGTGTTATCACTTACAACAGTATGGGTAACAGCTCCAATTATTTTATCATCTTGAATTATCGGAGAACCACTCATTCCTCTTACAATACCACCAGTTTTGGTAATTAAATTATTATCAGTTATTTGAAATAAAATATTTTTGGTTTCACTTGTTTTATTAACTTCCAAGATTTCTATTTCAAATTCTTCTATTTTATTATCTGTTAAAGTTGTTCTTATATAAGCTTTACCCAGTTTAATACTTTCCATATCACCTACAAGAATTAAATTATCAGAGTTATAATCATCATTATAAGTTCCATATATTCCTGTTTCAAGGTTTTTATCAATGGTACCATAAGTAGTATCAAAATAAAACTTAGCATTCTTCTCTCCTGCATAACCATCTCTTGATTTATCTACTCCAACAACATTCGACTTAAATATTTTACCATCTCTTACATCAAACTTAATATTAGTTTTACTATCAGTTATCGAATGTCCTAAAGCCCCATACCTATTAGTACTTGGATCAATAAAAGTCAAAGTACCAATACCTGTTATACTATCTTTAACATATAAGCCAGTTTTAAAAACTCCATTATTATCTTTTGTTAATTTTAAAGTAGTATATCCAAGTTTATCAGATCTTTTATAACCTATTTTTAAAGTAATTGTATTAGAATTAGTATCAATAGTTTTTAACATATCATTAATCGATGAAATACTTGTATCATTAATAGATACAATTGTATCACCTACATTTAAATCACTTTTAAGATTATCATAAAAACCTACAACTAATACACCCTTATTATAAATAGTAATTCCTAAGTTTTCACCACCAGGAACAACATATTTAGTTAAAGCAAATGCTTTTAAAGGGAATAAAAATATTAAAAAAAGTATTAGTAGTTTTCTTTTAAAATTCATCTAAATCACTCCTTTTAAAATTAACTACAATACTATTATTAACTAATTAAAAAAATTAATTCTTATTTTCTTTATTTAATATTTCCAATATTTTACTTTCAAGTTTTGGCTCATTAAAACCAAAGTAATCAAGTAATTCTTGTTTTTTACCAGATATACTAAATTCATCTATACTAATTACTTTCTTAGTTAATTCAAAATAATAATTTTTAACACCTAAAGTAATAGCAATTGTATTTTCTCCACTCAATTTTTCTTTAATACTTTCTTTAGCATTTTTAAGACAAGGAGCACTATAAACATTTGCATGAATGCCAATACTTTCTAAATTTTCACTTAATTTTAAAGTTATACCTAGTTCTTCTCCATTACTAATTAAATTAATATAATCTTCATATTCAGTTTTTCTTACTAAATAAATACCGTCTTCTACTCCACTTATCTTAGTATCATTAGATATTTCTTTATTATCTCTTGGTAAAACTAAAGCACTTGGAGATTTTTCTTTCATAATTTCCATGTAAGATCCGATTAACTCATTTAAATCATATGGACGATATACTTTTAAATTAGGAATTAATTCAAGAGATGCAAGTTGTTCAATAGGATGATGAGCTGGTCCATCTTCGCCAACCGTGATAGAATCATGGGTAAATATATATAAAACTGGTAAATTCATCATTGAAGACATTCTAATTGCTGGTTTCATATAATCTGAAAAAGCTAAAAAAGTACTTCCAAAAGGACGAAGTCCAGCAAGAGCCATCCCATTTAAAATAGCACCCATAGCATGTTCTCTAATACCAAAATAAATATTTCTTCCTGAATAATCATCACTTAAAAATGGTTTAAATTTTTCTAAATTAGTTTTACAACTACTAGACAAATCTGCTGATCCACCGATTAATAAAGGAAAATTATCAGCTATTTTATTTAAAATTTCTCCTGATAAAACTCTTAAAGATTTATTTTCATATTCAATATCTAAATCATTTAATTGATAAGTATTATCTTTTTCCATTATTTTTTTAACTATTAAATTATTATAATCAATTTTTTTATTTTTCTTATATTCATTGAAACGATTAGTAATATTAGTTTTTAAATCTAAACAACAATCAGCTGAAACTGTAAAAGGAGCATCAATTATTCCTAATTTTTCTTTAACACTGGTAATATCTTCTAAATCAAGTGGTACTCCATGAACTAAATTAGTTCCTTGATTTTTAGAATATAATCCAATAGTTGTTTTACAAATAATAATACTTGGTCTATCACTATTTCTAGCAAGTTTTAAAGCATCATCAATACTATCTGGACTATCAACAGCATCAATTATATTAAAATTAATACTTTCAAATCTTTTTTTTATATCTTCACAACTGGAAATACTTAATTTATTATCTAAAGTTATATCATTACTATCATATAAAACAATTAAGTTTTTAAGTTTTAAAGTACCAGCTAAGGCTAAAGCTTCATAAGTAATACCTTCTTCTAGTTCTCCATCACCACATAAAACATATGTATAATATTCAATATTTTTTTTACTAATTTGATATAAATATTCTTCAGCTATACTATAACCAACTGAAGTTGCTACTCCTTGACCTAAAGGTCCAGTTGACATTTCTATAAAAGGTGTTTTCATATACTCTGGATGACCAGGAGTTTTAGAGTTTATTCTTCTTAAGTTTTTAATATCATCAAGAGATAAAATACCTAACATATAAAATATTCCATATAAAAGTGGTACTCCATGTCCTGCTGACATGATAAATCTATCGCGATTTAGAAAATCTTTATTATCTAAATCCATAATTAAATGTCTTTTATACAAAGTATAAATAATAGAAGCAGATCCTAAACATATTCCTGAATGACCACTACCAGCATTATTAATCATATCAATTGCTAAACCTCTTAAATTATTAATTCCTACTTTATCTAATTCATAATCTGTATTTTTATTTAATATATCTAACATATTTCCTCCATCTATTTTAATTATAACGAATTTTTTTAATATTTAAAAGAATTTTTTCAAAAAAACTTTTTTTCTTTTATATTTTTTAGTATACTTATAGTGGTGGGGGGCAATATGAAAAACTATATAACTAATATAGAATTAATAAATGAACATATTATAATAACATACAATAATAAATATATTAAAAAAGTAATATACAATAAAAATAATCGTGATGAAATAATAGCTAATTTAGAATTAAATAAAAATAATTTAAAAGTTGAAAGAAAACATTTAAATAAATTTAAAAATTATTTATATCTTCTAAGTTTTTTTAAGATTTCTATGACTATTTTGATATATTTAATAACAACTAATTTAATAACTAGAACTTTAATAACTATTTGGTGTTTAGAAATATGTGCTTTTTGTTCTATTTTAATTAAAGAATTACAAAAAGATAAATTAAGTATTGATACTTTATTAAAGGTTTTATTTACTAAGGAATTACCAAATGAAGATGAATATCTTTCTAAAAGAAAAATAACTGATATAGAAAAATATAAAAGTATAAAATATAAGAATAGTTTGTTAGAGAATAATTTTAATGATTGCTTAGATGATTCTAAGAAAATTTTAGCATTTAAAAAGAAATAGAAAGAAATTAATCTTTCTATTTTAGTTTCATCATATTTTCAAAGTCATTACACATGTCATTTTCTAGACGACACATTTCTCTTTTAGTTCTAGGACTTAAAACAAAGTTATAAACTATTGCTCCAGCTCCTACCATAATAAGAGAAGTTATTCCTAAAATCATGCTTTTTTTCACAAATATCACCTACTAAAAATATGATTGGTACTTTTTGTACCATTTATATTATGAGTGATATTTTTTATTTTATACATTTAAATTATATCTTTCTTTAATTTTATTTACTAAATTAGTTTTTCGATTATTTTCTTTTTCATTTATAACACTTTGATTTAAGGCATTTACTTCTCCTAATAAAATTAATTTATTTTTAGCTCTTGTTATTCCTGTATAAATTAATTTTTTGTAAAGCATCCTGCCGTATTCATTTAAAATAGGAATAACTACCGTATTAAATTCACTTCCTTGAGATTTATGAATACTAATAACATAACCAAGAGTAAAGTTTTGAAAATTAGAAGAATTAAATGTAACAATATTAGAATCAAAATCAATAGTTATTTCTTTTAATATATTATTAATTTCAATAATTATACCAATATCACCATTATAAATATTATCATCAGGCATATTCATAAGTTGTAATACTTTATCTCCTTCTCTATATAAACAATCATTTATAATCATTTCATTTTTATTAGACTCTTTTGGATTTAATAACTCTTGCATACATTTATTTAAATTATTAATTCCATTTAAAGTTTTATACATAGGTGCCATTATTTGATAAGATAAGTAATCACTTGTTTTTAGTTTATTAATAATAATAGTTAAATTTTCTTTTATATCAATTGAACTTGCTTTATAAAAGAATAAATCATCACTTTTATTAAATAAATTATAATTAACTTCTCCTAAATTAACATCATGAGCAAGTTCTATTATATTTGATCCTTTCTTTTGTCTATAAAGAGTATTAAGTTCAACAACCGAAAATACTTCTGATTCAATTAAATCTTTTAAAATATTACCAGGTGATACACTTGGTAATTGATTAGCATCACCTACCATAATTAAAATAGTATCAAATTTAAGTCCATTTAAAAGAGAAGAAAATAAAATTGTATCTAACATGCTAACTTCATCTACTATGACAATTTTACAATCACTTTTATTGTATTCATTTACTTGAAACTTGTTAGTATCTTTATTCCATTTCAAAAACCTATGAATGGTACTAGCTGGATAGTTAGTAGCTTCCATAATTCGTTTACTAGCACGTCCTGTTGGAGCAAGTAAAACTATATCATCTTTTGAATAGAAATCTTCATACATTGAAACAATTGATTTAATAATAGTTGTTTTTCCTGTTCCTGGTCCACCTGATATAATTAAAAAATTTTTTAAAAAAGCTAATTTAATTGCTTCTTTTTGTTTATCATCATATTTAATATTATAAACATTTTCTAAATTATTAATCATTTTATCTAACTTAGTTTCTTTAATTAAAGTATCAGGTTTATTTTTTAAATAAGTTAAACGTTTAACTATATTATTATCAGCTTCATAATATATTAAAAGCTCATAGTTATCTAATCCTAAATCCATTATTTTTAACTTTTTAATTAAAGAATTTAAACAATCTAAAAATAAATCTTCTGGTATTAAATAATTAATAATTACTTTTAAAAGATTAAATATTTCACTTTTAGTTTGAATAGTATTACCTGTTTCAAAGGATAAAACATTCATAGTTTCTATGATACCTGCTTCTATTCTTCTTATATCATCTTTTAAATAATTATTTTTTCTAGCAATTAAATCTACTTTTTGAAAACTTATTTTTTCAAGATCATAATAAATATCATATAAATTATTTTCTAAAATACTTAAAGTTTCTTCTTTATAATATTTATAAATTAAAGTACTTTCTTTTATACTAAAACCAAGATCAGTTATTTTTAAAATTATTTCGGAACTATTATCCATTTCTTCTATTTTATTTTTAATAGTTTCTTTATTTTTCTTAGATAAAGACTCAATACTATCTAAAACACCACTATCACTTTTAATTTTACTAATAGCATCATCTCCTAAAGCTTCATATATTTTTAAAGCTTTAGCCTCACCTATACCTTTAAATAAATCACTGGTAAAGAATTTAATAATACTATTTTTATCTTCAGCAACTATTACTTTATAACTTGAAACATTTAATTGCATACCATACTTTAAATGTTTTGTAAGTTCTCCTATTACTTCTAAATTAGTATTTTCTAAAGTATCATAGAAATAACCCGTTATGGTAATAGTTTTATTATTATAACTATCATCTAAGTCATTTTTTAATACTTTAAATAACAAAACCATATAATTATTATCTGATTTAAATATAGTTTTAGTTATTACTCCTTGAAAACTACTCATCTTCCACCTGACACTTAGGACAATAATAAGTAGTTCTACCTGATACTTTAGTAATTACTAATTTTTCTTGACAAATAGGACAAATACTTTTAGTATGAACTAATAATTTATCTTGGTAAGATCCATATACACCTAAACTAGAAGTATAACTTCTAATAGTTGTTCCTTTATATTTAATGGCATCAGTTAGTATTTCTTTAGTATTATTAATAATATCTAAACAATTATTAGAATTTAATAAATAAGCTTTTTTTAAAGGATAAATATGACTTTTAAAAAGAATTTCATCAGCATAGATATTACCTATTCCTGTAATTATACTTTGATCTAATAAACAAGTTTTAATACTATTTTTCTTTAATTTTAATTTATTTAATAAATAATCTGGTGTTAATTCTTTACTAAATGGTTCAAGACCAAGTTCTTTTAAAGGAGTATCAAGAAATAACTTGTCTTTAGAAACCAAGTACATTACTCCAAATTTACGTACATCATTATATTTTAAATAAGAATTATTACTTAATTTAAAAATTATATGATCATGCTTAGTTTTTAAACAATCATTGGTATAAAAATACTTACCTTCCATCCTTAAATGACTAACTAAGTAATAATTGGTTGTTTCAAAAATAAGCCATTTTCCTAGTCTTTTTATATCAAGAAATTCTTCATTTTTAATACTATCTAAATTATTAGTTTTAACCATATCAGGATAATATACATTTACATCTATTACTTTTAAACCTATTAAATCTTTTTTTAAAACATTTTTTACTGTTTCAACCTCTGGTAATTCTGGCATAACTTCACCCCACTAACATTTTATTAATATTTTATTAATTTGTAAATAAAAATTATTTAATCATTTATTTTTTCTATTTTCATAAAATCAGTACTAGCTGAATCAATTGGCATTCCCCCAGTTATTATAATTGTATCACCTTTTTTACCATTAAATTTTTCAAGATAATTTTGTATACTTTCTTTAATAATTGTATCTGTATCATGAAAATTATTAACTAAACAAGGAAATACTCCATAATTTAAAGTTAAACTTCTTAAAGTATTAATTTTAGGACTCATGGTAAAAATTACACTTTTGGGTTTAAAATAACTAATTTTTCTAGCTGTATAACCACTTATAGTATTAACTAAAATACCATTAGCATTTAAAATAAGATCACTATTAACAACTGAATAAGCAATAGTAGATGTTATATCTTGATTAACTATTTTAAATGTATCTTCTAAATTTTCTTTATAAGAAAAATCACTTTCAGCTTCTAAAATTACTTTATTTATTACTTCAATACAATCAACTGGGTAATTACCAATTGTTGTTTCTTCTCCTAAAACTAAGGCATCACATTTATCAAAAACGGCATTATAAATATCAGCAACTTCAGCACGTGATGGATTCTCGTCTAGTACCATACTTTTTAATAAATCCGTAGCAACAAGTCCTAATTTTTGATATTCATTAGCTTTTTCTAATATTTTCTTTTGATAAAATGGTAATTTTTCAAGAGGTATTTCTATTCCTAAATCTCCTCTTGCTACCATTACACCATCTACTACTTTTAAAATTTCATCTAAATTATCATAAGCTTTTTCATTTTCTATTTTAGCAATTATATTAGTATGATCATTCGAGTTTTCTATTAATAAATCTATTACTTCTAATATATCTTGTTCATCTCTTACATATGATAAAGCTAAAAAATCAACATTGTTATTAATAGCAAACATAATATTATCATAATCTGTTTTACTAATAAAAGGTAATTTAGAAGATCCATTTTTAATATGAACTGTTTGATTACTTTTAATAATTCCTTCTTTTTTAACCTCACAAAGAAAATTATCATCATTTATATCAATAACTTCAAGTACACATTTTCCATCTGCTAATATAATTTCATCATGAAGTTCAACTAAATTAGTTAAATTATCATAGTTAGTAGAAAGTTGAGTATTATTACAAACAACATGATAATTATAAAATCTAATTTCTTTTTCTAAAGATAAGCTAACTTCCTCTTCTTTTAATTTATCAAGTCTAATACTTGGTCCTTCTGTACCTAACATAATTCCAATAATTTTATTTAATTTTTTTTCACTTCTTCGTATTTTTCCTATTAACTCCATACAAACATCTAATTTAGTATGACTCATATTAATTTGAAATACATCAACACCTTTAACAATCATTTCTTCAATCATTTCAAGACTTGATGAAGAAGGACCTAAAGTTGCAACAATCTTAGTTTTTTTCATATTCACCTCAATTTAATTTTTCTAGTTTTTTAACAATTATTTGATAAACACCATTTCTTTTTTCAACCCGACCCAATACTTTAATTATATCACCTTTTAATAAATTATTATATGCTTTATATTCTTCTTTAAAAATAGTAAAATCAAGTGAACTACTTTCATCACTAGCATTAAAAAACATCATTTTATCACCTAGCTTAGTAGTAATTACTCGTATTTTTTCAACTAAAACTATTACTTCAACTAAAGAATTAAAGTAAGATCTTATATTATTTAAATTAATAATATTATTATATAACCCCTTATAATTTAAAGATGGATGATTAGAAAGATAAAAACCATATAATTCTTTCTCTAAATTAGTTATATAACTACTTTCATATTCCTTTTCTTCATAAATAACAGGTTTTAATACTAAAGATTCATCTATTTGTTTACAAAGTTGACTATAATTTAATAAACTATCTAGGTTTTTTATTAAAGTTTGATGATTATAACCAAATAAATCAAGAGAACCTGAATTAATTAAATTTTCTAAATTATCTTTAGTTAAATCTTGATTTTTACTAAAAAAGTCATATAAATCTAAATATTTATCACCTCGATTATTAATTATTTTAGTTATTAATAATTTATTTATACCTTTAATAATTGATAAAGGACAAACAATACTATTATTATTAATAGTATAATAATATTCACTTAAATTAACATTTGGTTTTATAATATCTATTTTATATTTTTTTAATTCATATATATAATCTTTAGTTTCTAAAGTATCTGAAATAACACTATTTAATAAAGAAACATAAAAATATTTTTTATAATGAACTTTTAAATAAGCCATTTTAAAAGCTATTATAGAATAAGCAATGCTATGACTTTTATTAAATCCATAAGAAGCAAATTGTAAAATTAAATTATAAATATCAGTTGAAAGTTTATAATCATAACCAAGTTTAACTGAACCCGATATGAATTTATCTTTATATTTTAAAACTAAATCTTTATTTTTTTTAGAAATTGCTCTTCTTAAAATATCAGCTTCACTTAAACTAAAACCAGCCAAAGTTCTTGCTATTTGCATTGTTTGTTCTTGATAAATAATTATACCATAAGTTGACTTTAAGATAGGTTCTAACTCTTTAGTATAATAATTAATTGGTTCTAATCCTTCTTTTCTTTTAATAAATGAGGGAATAGATGAAACTGATGCAGGACGATATAAAGCCATAGCAGATGATATATCTAAAAATGAAGTTGGCTTTAAGTCTTTTAGAAATTTTTTCATACCAAAACTTTCAAATTGGAAAATACCATCAGTAGAAGCTTCTTGAAATAATTTAATTGTTTCTAAATCATCTAAAGGAATATCTTTAAATTCTAAATGCTTATCTTCTTGCTTATTAATATTTTCTAATATTTCCATAATGGTAGTCAAATTCTTAATACCTAAAAAATCCATTTTTAAAAGACCTAAATCTTCTAAATAACTTGCTTCATAACCGCATATATATTGATTAGAATCAGGATCAAATACTAAAGGAACTATACTATCTAATTCAACAGAAGAAATTATAATACCTGCTGCATGAATCGATGTATGTCTTTTTATTCCTTCAACTTTTTCAGAAATCTCAACTAGTTTTCTTAATCTGTTATCATTTTTAATTAGAAGTTGAAGTTTAGCATCAGTTTTAATAATATCTATTAGTTTTTCCTTTCGAGAACCAATTATTTTACATATAGCATCTATATCAGGAAGGGGGATATTCATAACTCTTCCAATATCTCGAATACACATTTTAGCTCCCATTTGTTGAAAAGTTATAATATTAGCAACATGTTTAAAACCATATTTTAAATTAACATAATCAATCACTTTCTCACGATAAATATCAGGAAAATCAGTATCAATATCAGGCATTGTAATTCTTTCAGGATTTAAAAACCTTTCAAATAATAAATCATATTTTAAAGGATCAACATCCGTTATACCAAGAGAATAACTAACTAAAGAGCCAGCTGCTGATCCCCTTCCAGGACCAACTAATATTTTATTCATCTTAGCATATTTTATATAATCATATACAATTAAAAAATAATCTGTAAACCCCATTTTAATTATTATTTCAAGTTCATATTCAAGTCTTTTAAAATATAAATCATTTTTAACACCATTAAGTCTTTTCAATAATCCTTTATAAGCTAAAGATTTTAAATAAGAAACAGAATCACTAGTATATTTAGGTAAATTTAAACTATATTTTGGTAATTCTAAATTACATAACTCATTTAATTTAAAAGTATTTAAAGTTAATTTATTACTACCAACATCTTGATAATTACAATTATCACGATAAGAATAATCATCTATTATAGTTTTATTATCTCTTAAAAGTTCTAAATATTTTAAAATTTCTTTATCATTTTTTTCTTTATATAACATTTCTTTAAAATAAATACCATTTTCTTTAGTATCATCATTGGGAAAAAAAACAGTATCATAAATTAAATTAATATTAGTTAAAGGAATACATATTAAATTATCTTTATATTTTAAGTAATCATCTTCATCTAAGTCTTTTTTTGTTTTAAGTGAAAATAACTTTAATAAATTTTGAAAACCAGAATAATTTTTAGCAAATAAAATTCGATCAGTTAAATCTAAACCAACTATAGGATTTAAATTATTAGCTATACATTTCTTAATAAATTCCATTGAACCAAATAAGTTATTATCACAAATTGCAATTGCTGGTAATTTATTATTAAGAGCAATACTTATTAAATCATCAACATTTAAAACACTAGATAAAAAAGAATAAGTTGTTTTATTATATAAAGGTATATACATAAATCCCTCCTTGGTTCAATATTACAAACATATTATAACAAAAGAATGAAAAAATGTATATAAAAAAACTAGTTCATTTTGAATTAGTTTTCTTAGTAGATTTAGTTTTATTATTAGTTTTATAATTTTTATTATTTTTGTTATTTTTATTATTCTTAGTATTACTATTCTTATAATTATTAGACTTATAATTAGTAGTTTTTTTATTAACACTTTGCTTAGATGAAGTTTTAGTTTCTTTTATTTCTTCATTTTTTACTTCTTTATCTATTTTAATTTCTTCTTTCTCTTCTTTTGTCTCTACTGTTTTACTTTTTTTCTTTCTTTTAAGCATGTCTTTAAAATTAACTTCTTCGTATAGTCCTTTAAAATAATAGCTTAAGAAGAAAGGAATAAATCCCCATAGAAATGAGATAGTTTGAAAAAGTGCAAACGCTTCTAAAGTAATAGTTATAAGGCTTAGAATTATTATTATATATTTATATATTTTTTTCTTTTTATAATTTTTTACTTTTTCTTCATTATTCACAAGAAATCACCGTTCCTATATTTTCTCCATTTAAAACTTTAATTAAGTTTTCTTTGTCATTGAAATTAATTACTAAAATGTCTTTATTTTCTTCCATGCAGTCTTTTATACATTTTAAATCCATTACTTTTATTTCAGGATTATCTAAAACTTCTTGATGAGTTAGTTTTTTATACATTGAAGCATCACTATATTTATTAGGATCTTTATTATAAACACCATCAACATTAGTAAGTTTAATAATAACATCAGCACCTATCATAATAGCTTTCATACTTGCTGCTGTATCAGTTGAACATCCTATATGACCTGTTCCACCGCTAAAAACAATAACTGTTCCTTTTTTATATAATTTTTTTAATTCATCTTCACTATGATATTCAATTAATTCATGAAAATCAAATGGTGAAAAAACAAGATTTGGAATATTTTCTTTCGTAAATGCATCTCTTAAAGCTAGAGCATTCATAGTTGTTCCAAGCATTCCCATAGAATCAGCATTTATAGCTTCCATATCTTGATGACTTCTTCCACGAAAAAAATTACCTCCCCCTACAACTATTCCAATATTTATTCCCATATCATGAACTCTTTTTATTAGTTTAGCAATTTCTTTAGTTTTTTCTTTATTAATATTTTCAGAATCGCTCATAAGTGATTCTCCACTTAATTTAAGTAATATGTTTTTATACATAAATCCTCCTATAAATATTCTTTTAAACATTCAATTATTTCTTCATTTATATCTTCAATTGATCTTATTTCATCATTTTTAATACAATTAATATTTTTCCAATTATATAATTCAGATAATTCAACATAAGCAATTTCAGAGTTTTTTAAATGTTCTTCACTCATTTCATGTTCATCTAAAGATGCACGATTTTTCTTTAATTTAGCTGCATAAGTATATGGAACATGCAAAAAAATTGTTTTATCAGGTTTTGGCAGTGAAAGTAGCCAAAATTCTAATTTATCAATCCATTCATACATATGAAATCTTTCTTCATCATTTTTAATTTTACTTCCTTGATGAGCCATATTACTACTTACATATCTATCACAAATAATAAAATAATCATCATCTAAATATTTTTTAATACTATTTTCGTTATATTTTCGATCAGCTGCATAATATAAACTTGCAACCTTTGGATCCAAGTTAACTGCACCTTCCTTGAACCAACATTCGCATATTTCTTTTTTTCCAAGATATGGTCCTCCTACTATTTTACCAGTTGGAGAATCATAATTTGGAAAAGTCAAACGAATTGCTTTTTTACCTAGTTTTTCTAATTTTTCAACTAATAATTTACTTTGTGTTTCTTTACCAGAACAATCAGTTCCTTCAATTACGATAAATTTACCCATGAACCCTCCTATATATTACATGTGAATAATTTATATTATTATCACTATTTTTTAAAACTATTTCTTTCTTATATAAAGATTTATCAAACTCAGGAAAATAAACTGAAGCAGTAGGACAAGTATCATCAATTTCCGTTAAATACAAAGTATCAGCATATTTTAAAAATTGTTTATAAATACTCGCTCCACCTATAACAAATACTTCTTCTTGAGTATCCTTATACGCTTCAAGAAATTCTTCAATACCATGAAATATTTCAACTTCATTTCCTAAATCTTCGGTATCATCTGGAAATGTTAAAACAATATTTTTTCTATTTGGTAAAACTTTAGGTAAAGATTTAAAAGTATTTTTTCCCATTACAACTGTTTTACCTGATGTTGTATTTTTAAAATATTTTAAATCATTTGGTAAATGCCAAATTAAATCATTATTTTTACCAAGTTCTAAGTTTTTACCAACGGCTGCTATCATTGATATTTTCATATTACCTCCTACTGTGCTATTTCAAATGTAATTTTTCCATGGTGTTTATAATCAACTATTTTAATATCTTTAAGCTCTCTTGAATTATCAAATTTATAAAAATCTTTAATTTCAGGATTTAACCAAAGTTTAGGAGCTTCCAAATCTTCTAGTTCTTTCCCTCTTCTAATTTGTTCTTTAATTCCATCTACTTGATTAACATAGATATGAGCATCTTTTATCGTCCAGAAAAGTTTACCAGGTTTTAAACCACTAACTTGGGCTAACATAGAAAGTAAAACAGCATATTGAGTTATATTAAAAGGAAGTCCAAGGGGAACATCACATGATCTTTGATGAACAATACAGTTTAAATGTCCATTTGTTATGTCCCATTCACTAGACCAGACACAAGATGGTAAAACAGCTGTATCTAAAAATTCGTTTTGCCATAAACTCATAATCATTCTTCTATCGGTTTGATTATTCTTTAACTTGTCTAATAAATTATCAATTAAATGATATTTTTTAACAACATAACCATAAGCCGTTCCGATAGTATGAGCATACTTTGGATCAAATTTTCTAACTACTTCTTTTTTCACCAACTTATTATTTTCTAAAACATTTTGCATTGCATGCCAAGAACCATCTTCTTCTATTTCCCATTCATCCCAAATATGATTTTTTCTTTCTTGAAGCCATCTTACATCATTACTTTGTGCTTGATAAATCCACAACATCTCCGTAATAGCATTTTTAAAAAATACTTGTTTGGTTGTTAAAACTGGAAATTCTTTTTCTAAATCAAATTCAAAAAAGTAAGCTGGTATCTTTATTGAATTGATACCTGTTCTATTTTCAACTTCTACTCCCTCATTTAAAATTTTTTCACATAATGTTAAATAATCTTTATCAAATTTTGACATATTCTTCTCCCAATTCTTTTTTATTATAGCAAAACAAAGGGGAATAAGCAAGTAATAAAGTAAAAAAGAAAAAAGTGTAATTACAATTAATTATCATTAGTATTAAAACTATTAATTAATATAGAAAAAAGAAAATACAAACTAATGTATCTTCTTAACTAATTTTTAAATTCATTTATTGCATCTAATATTTTATAAATACTTGTATGGGGATTAGTTTTTAATAATTCTTCTTTATTACTTATAACATTTTGTTCAATCACTTTAGCTCTTGTTTTAGCTTTATCTGTTAAATTATAAATTAAATTATACATATCCATATTTTCTTCATAACCGTTATTTATAATTGCTAATTCTTTTTTTACTTCTTTACTAGATAAAAAATTCAATTTATTACTGCGATAGTGCATAAGATACCATATTTCAAATGTAGGAGAAGAAGTAATTATTTCAATGTTATTTTTATTACACTTTTCTTCTATTTCTTTAATTTCATTAATTCTTGTTTTATTTAAATCAGTATCTAATACTAAAAATATTTTACAATTTTCTTCTGATTTTATATCTTCATTAACAATATAGTTTAACAAATCATTTAGCATCCCCTTAGGATCAGTACTATTACCAGTTGAAAATTGTATTCTTAAATCTCTACTTGAAAAATTTCTAAAATAATAATATTCACTTGATTTCTTTCCACCCTCAGAACAAATAACTATTAGAGGTCTTTTCTTGTTGTGTTTTATTTGTCCTCTAGCCATAAATCAACATCCTTTATAAATGGAATTGCTCCATATCTACCATTAATATAACCTTTTAAAATATTTTCATCTTTTCTTACAGAAAATGAATCAAGTGGATATAAATCAGTTACTCCATTACTTGGATTTTTCTCTGTAAACCAAATTTGATCTCTTCTTAATAATTCTAAATCTAATAAATTAGTAGCATGTGTTGTAAAAATTAACTGACTATTGTATTTATTAATATTTGGATTATTAAATAACTTAATTATAAACTCAACTAATTTAGGGTGCATACTTTTTTCAAATTCATCTACTATTATTACTTTTGAACTAGAAAATGCTCTTTTTAAAATTGGAGCAAGTGAAAATAATACTTTTGTTCCTAAAGATTCATCTATAAAATTTAATTTATAAAAATGTTTTTTATTAAATTCATCTATTACTTCATGTTCAAGTTCTATATTAATACTTTTAGTTTTAAATACTTTACTATTTTGATTAATCTTTGGAATTAATAAATCAACCATGTTTTCATCCATGTTTTTTTCTTCATAATCTACATTTATATCTTTAATTAAAATATCTGCTTCTTTTAATAATTTTAAAGTAAATTCTTTTAAATCTTTATCATTTTTACTATAACTTATTAAATCATTATCTAAAATATTTGTAAAAGAATCATAAGTATCTATTACATTTAAAAACCATAAAAATGGATCTCTTGTTTTATCATAATTCCAAGAAGAAGAAGTTGCTAAGAATAATTTATTTTCAAGATTTTTATTTTTTAATTCTTCTAATTTAGTTTTATCACTATTAAATTCATAATCATTAGTATTAGTTCTTGTAAAAATATTAGTAGGTTTTTGACTATAATAAGCATCTAATATTTCATCATATATTTTATTTTCATCAGCACTAAAATAATAACGGTATTTTATATTATTAGTTATAAAAATAAATTCAAACTCACTTGGTTTATTTCTACTAATATCATCAAGTAAAAATGGTTTAACTAAATCTAATTTACCACCAGGCATCATTAAATTAGAAGTTCTAACTAATATAATAGCACAAGTAAAAGCTTTTATTACATTTGATTTACCTGATGCATTAGCTCCATATATAACTGAGGTTCTAAGTAAATCAGTTATATCATTTTTTATAATATTATTAATATTTTCTTCCCCATTACCTTTTTCCATTGATAAAGTTATTTTATCTTTAAAAGATAAAAAGTTTTTAACACTAAACTCTATAAGCATAATATCACCCTTTCATTTAGTATTATACAACAAAAAGTTAGAAAAATGCAATTATTTTTCAACTTTTTGCATTTTTTTCACAAATATTTAAATAATAAACTATATTTTACTTATCATTTATTATTTTTTCTATTCTACCACTACTATAATAATCTTGAAACATTAAAATTTTTTTCATATTAATACTATATCATATTTTTTTAATAATAAAAATAAAATTTAATGGAGGGTTTATGATTAAAAATTATTTAAAAGGACTATTATTCTTTTTTATACCGTTACTTATTTTATTATTAATTATTAATACTTTTTATTATTTTGATATATTAAGTAATAATATTATGAAATATTTAAAAATAGTTATTATTTTATTTAGTTCATTTTTAAGTGGTTTTTATATAGGCTTTAAAAGTAATAATAAAGGTTATATAAATGGACTTAAGTTTAGTTTAATAATTATTGGTATTTTTTTACTTAGTAGTTTATTAATTAAAGAATTTAAATTTACAAGTATTATTTATTATTTGATTATTATAATTGTTATTACTTTAGGTAGTATGCTAGGAATTAATATAAAAAATAAATAATTTCATTTAAATTTCACAAAAGTAAGTTATAATAATACTTGGTGATTTTTATGAATATATTAATTGTTGATGATGAAAAGTTATTAAGAGATGTTGTAAAAGAATATTGTTTAAAAGAAAATTATAAAGTATTTGAAGCTGAAAACGGTCTTGATGCTTTAGAAATAGTTGAAAATAATAGTATTGATTTAATTGTTCTTGATATTATGATGCCTAAAATGGATGGTTATACTTTCTTTAAAGAATTAAAAAATAAAGAAAATATTCCAACAATTATTTTAAGTGCTAGAAATGATGAGTATGATAAGTTATTAGGTTTTGATCTTGGAATAGATGATTATTTAACTAAACCATTCTCCCCAAGAGAGTTGATGGCTCGAATTAAAGCTATTTTAAAAAGAACAAAACTAAGTAATTTAGATAGTACATTTACTTATAAAGGTCTTAAAATAGATTTTACAGGACGAGTATTATATATAGATGATAAAGAAGTATATTTAACTCCTAAAGAATTTGATTTATTAACCTACTTTGTTAAAAATCCTAATAAAGCTATTACAAGAGATGAATTATTAAATAAAGTTTGGGGTTATGATTACTTTGGTGATGATAGAACTATTGATAGTCATATTAAAATACTTCGTAATAACTTATCAGAATATAGAGATTTAATTATTACAATTAGAGGAATAGGATATAAGTTTGTATATGAAAAATAAGAGTTTGATTTTAAAAATATTTATTTATTTAAGTATATTTACTTGTATTATTTTATTCTTAATTTGGTTATTTCAAATAATTTTATTAAATAGGTATTATGAATATTATAAAACTAATGAAATAACTGATACTATTAATTTAATAAAAAAACAAAGTAATAGTGATACTTTATATGAAACTTTAGAGAAAGTCTCTTATAATACTGATTTTTGTATTGAAATTGTAAAGAATAAAGAAACAACTTATTCTAGTATTCAAGATAATAAAGGTTGTATAAATACTAATAGTAGTACTAAAGTAGTTAAAAATAAATTAGATTTTATTAATAGTGGTAAAGATTATTTTAAATTAAAAATAATAAATCCTAAGTTTAATAATTTAACTCTTTTATATGGTGTTAAGTTAGATAATAGTAATTATGTTTTTTTAAATACTTCTCTAGAACCTCTTAATTCTACTTTAAATATTTTAAGAGAACAATTATTAATTGTTAGTGTTATTGTTATTATTTTATCTATTATAATTGCTTATTTTATTTCTAAATCTTTATCTAAACCCATTAGTGAATTAACAACTTCTGCTAAGAAATTATCAGATGGTAATTATAATACTAATTTTAAAGTAAATACTGATATTTATGAAATAAATGAACTTGCAACTACTCTTGATTATGCTAAAAATGTTTTAAAGAAAACTGATGAACTTAGAAGAGATTTATTAAGTAATGTTTCCCATGATTTGAAAACTCCTTTAACTATGATTAAAGCATATGCTGAGATGGAAAAAGATTTTCCTGATGGGGAAAAACATGATAGTAATATGGATATTATAATTGAAGAAGTTGATAGATTAACTATTCTTGTAAATGATATTTTAAATTTATCTAAGCTTGAAAGTAATATTGAAAAGTTAAATCTTGAAACATTTGATATAACTAAGTTAATAAATACTATTTTAAATCGTTTTAAAATATTTGAGCTTACCAAGAACTATGAATTTATTTTTAATACCAATGAAGAAATTTTAATAAATGCTGATAAACAAAAGATGGAACAAGTTATTTATAATTTAGTTGGAAATGCTATTAATTATACAGGAAGTGATAACAAAGTATATATTAATTTGATTAAAGAAAAGAAAAAAATTAGAATTGAAATAAAAGATACTGGTAAAGGTATTAAAAAAGAAGAAACAGATAAAGTCTGGGATAAATATTATAAAACTGAAAAGAATTATAAAAGAAATACAGTTGGAACAGGAATTGGGTTATCAATTGTTAAAAATATTTTTATTTTACATGGTTTTAAATATGGAATTATTTCTGAAGAAAAAAAAGGATCAACTTTTTGGTTTGAAATACCAAATAAGTGATTCTTTTTTAATAGTCTTGGCATGTTGATGGAACACTAATACCATCATCTTGGAAAACAACACTTTCTACATTTTTACATACTAAATAAGCTTTCATGGTACTAATTTCAACATAGCCATTACAAGTAATTTTATTATTTATCTTTGGTAGTCCTAATTCATTTAAACAAACATAAGTTTTATTTTTGTAATTAGGAATTGTTTTAGTATACTCTACCATCATATCTTTATAAGTATTATATTGCTTATTCTGATTAGAATTATAAATACTTCTAACACTTGGAAATATCAATAACATTATTAAAGATAATAAAACAATAACTGCAAGTAATTCAACTAAAGTAAAACCTTTATTTTTTTTCATATGACCACCTTTATTTTACTTTTCTAGTATACCAAAAAAAGTTAAAAAAAAATAGATATTTTAATAAATTATCTATTTTTAATTTTCTCTTTTAGAAAATTTACACCCACAATAATCTTGTCTATATAAATTATATTCATGAGATAAAACTATACTTCTTTTATAACCTTCTTTTTTCTTAAAATCAGAATATAAATAATTAACATGATAAATGTTTTCTAACTCAGCTCCTATTTCATTTATTATTTTACTATTTTTAAAAGGACTAATAGTAAGAGTTGTTGTTATAAAATCAAAGTTATGTTTTTTAGCATAGATAAAAGATTTTTCAAGTCTTAATCTATAACATTTAAAGCAACGACTTCCTCCTTCTTTTTCTTGTTCAAGTCCTTCTATTATATCTAAATAGTCTTGATTATTATAACCAAGGGAAACTACTTTAACTGGATTTTTAGTTTTAAAACATTTAACAAATTTTAACAATTCTTGAAGTCTTTTATTATATTCTTCAAGAGTATCAATATTTGGATTATAAAAAAGAATTGTTATATCAAAGTAGTTGCTTAAATACTCAATAACATAACTAGAACAAGGAGCACAACAGGCATGTAAAAGTAATGTTTTTTTACCATTTAAATTTTTTAAAGTATTTTCTAAAACAATTTGATAATTCATTAGATATCTAGATTATGATAAACACTTGAAACATCATCAATATCTTCTAAAGCTTCAATTAAACTCATTACTTTTTCTGTGTCTTCTTCATCTAAAGCAATTTTATTGGAAGCAACATAACTTACTTCACTTCTTAAAAAGTCTTTTATACCACTTTCTTCAAAAGAAGCTTTAACATTCAAGAAATTTTCAGGTTCTGTATAAATTACATAGGTATCACCACAATCAACTACATCTAAACTATCAGCTCTAATTGCAATATCCATAATTTCATCAAAGTTATCATTGGCTTCTATTTCAATTACGCCAAGTCTTTTAAACATATAACTAACTGAACCATCAGTTCCTAGATTTCCTCCTCTTTTAGTAAGAGTTGATCTAACAAGCATAGCAGTTCTATTTTTATTATCAGTTAAGCAATCAATCATAATTGCTATTCCGTGAGGAGCGTATCCTTCATACCTAATACTTTCAAAATTAACATCACTGTTAGCCCCTACTGCTTTATCAATAGCTTTTTGAATATTATCTTTTGGCATATTGTTACTTCTTGCCTTTTCAATAACCATTCTAAGACCGGGATTTGTATCTGGATCGCCATTAGTACCCTTAGCAGCTACTTGAATTTCTTTAGATATTTTTTGAAATATTTTTCCTCTTTCGGCATCTATTAAACCTTTTTTACGGTGTATTGTTGCCCATTTAGAATGTCCACTCATAAATTCTCCTTTCAAACTACTCTATTTTATCAAATTTTTTCTAAATAGTCTATAATAAAAACAAATAAATATTACTTTAAGTTTTCATACTAAAAAAATTAGCTTACCTGCTAAACTAATTTTTTTAACCAAAATAATTTAAAATAACTGGTCCAAGTATTAAAAGTAGAAGCAAAGGTATAAAAAATATAACTGATATAATACTTATTTTAAGAGGTAATTTACTAATTCTAGCTCGATTTTCTAGAACTATTTTTTCTCTTATATAATCTATTTGATTATATAAAGTATCTATTATATTATTACCAAATAAATTAGATTCTCTTATATTTAAAATTATATTATTAATCGTATCACTTGGAATTCTTTCTTTTAAAAGAGTTAAAGCTTCATCTAAACTTTTTCCCATTTCAACTTCTCTTATTACTTCCCTAAATTCTAAAGCTAATTCATTATCAATACTATTACTTGTAGTTTTAATAGCTTTTATTAAGTTATTTCCAGATTCAATTGACAAAGCCAATATTTCAAAGAAATACATAGCTTGATAATCTAATCTTCTTCCTCTTTTTTTAATCTTAGTATTAAAATAAAGATTAGGTAAAAAAACATAATATAAATAAGTTAAAATAGGTGCTAAAATATAACCAAAATTATTTAAGAATAAAATCATAATAAATAAGAAAATACTAGTAATTATTCTTAAAGTCATAAAAGTATAAGCATTATGCTTAGCATTAATTCCTAATAATTTAATTTTTTTATTTAAACTATTAATAGTTTTCTCACGATAAATTAAATTTAACATATTATTATTCATGATAATCACCCATCTTCATTATTCTTTTAATAACTATTATATAAGTAATATATAAAATTAAACAAGTAATAACTATTAAAATACCTAAACTAGAATTAAATAAAGGATTAAAATAAGTATTATCTAAAAGATAAATAAATATTATAAAAACAATTGGTATAAATAATAAAACATAATATAAAAATTTACTAGCAGCTGTTAAATTATTAAGTTCATCTTTTAACTTTTTATTATTAAAGAAAGTTTTTTCAACACTTTCAAATACTTTAACAATATTACCTCCTGTTTCATTTAAAATTGTTAAAGAAGTAGTAATATATTTAGCATCATTAACTTTAACTCTTTCTTCAAATCTTTTAAAAACAACATCTAAACTTAAACCATAGTTAAGATCAACATACATTTTTTTAAATTCCAAACCAAGAGGAGAATCTAATTCACTTGAAACAAGTTCAATTGATTGCATAATACTTCTACCACTTTTAAAAGAATTATTCATAATAGTAATAGCTTTTAATAAATCATTTTCTCTTTCTCTTTTTAATAATTTACTTTTTGAAATTAAAAATATATCTAAAGTATAAAAACCAATTAAAAAGGAAAATATTAATTGAATAAAAGTAAAACTTTCATTTTTAATGATATCAAATATTAAAACTAATAAAATAAATAAAAAACCTATTATTAATTTTTTACTAACAAAATCCATTTTATCTAAATAATCTTTGTTTTCTTTATTAATATATTTTTTATATTTTAAAGAATATTTAATTAAAATTTTATTTTTATATAATCTTTTAGATATTTTTCTAACTAATATATCATAACTATTAAAGATATTATCAAACAATTTAGGATCATGATTTTCTTTATATATACTATATTTTAATAATCTTTTATTAATTAAAACTTTTCTTCTTAAAAGTTTATAGTAATAGATAACTATTGCTAGTAAAAATAATAAAATTAATATTAAAACATAATAACTTACTAATCGAATATTCATCTACTACTTCCTTTCTTTATTTAAAAATATTATCAAGAGTTTTAATACCTTTATTTTTTATTTTAGATAATACTTTTACATCTTTAGTAATTAATTTAAATTCTCCGTCTACTTCATTTTCATTTGTTATACCAGTTTGTTCAAATTTAAATATTGAATTAAGAGAAATTTCTTGATTTTTTATCCCAGTTATTTCAGCTATTTCAGTTATTTTTCTTCTACCATCACTTAATCTTGCTATGTTTACAACTATGTTAATAGCATCTTTTATATAATCACGAATAGCTGATACAGGTATTTCTATTCCATTCATTAAAACCATTGTTTCTAAACGATTTAAAGCATCAATACAACCATTAGCATGAAGAGTTGTTAAACTTCCTTCATGACCAGTATTCATAGCTTGAAGCATATCAAAGGCTTCTTTACCACGAACTTCGCCAACTATTATTCTATCAGGTCGCATTCTTAAAGAATTTCTTACTAAATCACGAATTGTAACTTCACTTTTAGAATCATAATTATCAACTCTAGTTTCTAAAGAAATAACATGACTTTGCTTTAAACGAAGTTCAGCAGCATCTTCTATAGTTATTATTCTTTCATTATCAGATATGAAACTTGATAAAATATTTAAAATAGTAGTTTTACCAGATCCGGTTCCTCCACATACTAAAATATTTAAACGAGATTTAACACAGGCTTCTAAAAATAAAGCCATATCATTTGTCATTGTTCCATTACGAAGTAAATCTTCAATACTATTTAAATCTTCTTTAAACTTACGAATAGTTAAAATTGGTCCCTTCAATGATAAGGGAGGAATAATAGCATTTATTCTTGAGCCATCCCTAAGTCTTGCATCAACCATAGGACTTGAAGAATCAATGGTTCTTCCAAGAGGTCCTACTATCTTTTGAATAGTTCTTAAAATATGATTAGAATTAATAAAAGATATACTTTCATCTTTAACTAACTTACCATTTATTTCAACATACACTTCATCTGGAGCATTTACCATGATTTCAGTTACATTTTTATCTTTTAAAAGTTCGGTAATTGGTCCATAACCATTTATTTCATTATCAATTAAATTAAATACATAACTACGTTTAAGATTAGATATATCACTTCCTAAATATTTATCTATTTCATAGTTTATATATTCATTTAAATTATAACCATTTGGTATATTATTATCAATTATATTTTGAATTATAATATTTCTTAATTCATCTAATTTATCTTTTTCTTTAAATACTTCATAGTCAGTTTTTATATCAGGAAGATTATTTTTAACATTAACATAAAACTCACTTGAAAAACTTTTACTTTTCATGACAATCCCCCTCTTTTAATAAATCAAGAGCTATTTTTTCTAATAATTTATATTCTTTATCACCTAATACCTTACTTAAAGTAAGAATAGATCCAGCTAGAACATATTTATCAATTGTTTTTATAAAGAAACTTTCATTTAAACGATAAGAAATATTATATTCTAGAAAAGATCTTATATCATATAAAGAAAAATATTTTTCTTCTACATTAATACCTTCATTTAATAAAATTCTAAGATCCGTAAAATTAATATCTTTACATATATTAATAAATGATTTAGTATTAACAAGATCAATAGGATCATTAGTCATAATGCTTAAAATAGTATCCGACTCATCATAAATAACTATATTTAAATCCATTAATACGTGAGAAGTATCAATTAAAACAACATCATAACTATATTTAGCATAATTAACTATTTGTTCTATGTATTTTAGATTAATTAAAGTAGCTTGACGGGGATCTTTACAACTTGCAAGAACAGATATATTATCATTATATTTAGTTACATAATTATTAAATTCTTTAAAACGATTATTACTAATATCATCAACTAAGTTAAAGATATTTTTATTAGGTTCAAGATTTAAGCTAACAGATATGCTATTGGTGTATAAATCAAAGTCTAAAATAATTATTTTTTTATTTAAATTACTATAAACCCCAGCTAGATTTAAAAGATTAGTAGTCTTACCTACCCCACCTTTTCTACTTGTTATAGTAATAACTTTTCCAACACTTGTCATATAACCTCTAACAATCTATGATATCAAAACGAGTTCGATAATCACTTAATACTTTTTTAGTATTTTTATCAATTATTATATAATCTTTATACTTCTTTTCCCCTTCAACCATGATAACTATTACTTCTGTACCTTTTTTTATTTTAGTATTAACTGGGTATAAATAATCAATAAAAACATCATCACGACCATTTATTTCACAAACATAATAATATAAGAAATGCTCTTTAGAAGATACTACAATACTATCAAAACATTTTATATCAGGATCATTATAATTATTTTTTTCAAGCTTTGGTATTAAAAAAACTATTACATATAAAAGGAATAATAAAATTATAACAAAGTAAAAATATCTAAAGTCAAGTGTTATTATCATACAAGTAATAAGTGGTAAAATAAGACCAAATATATAAAATAAAACTAAAATATTTAACTTACTACGAAGTTGCATATTTAATAAAATTTCTCTTTCTTCTTTTGTGATTTTACGCATTTTTTTCATAATTTTCATCTCCTATTATCTTACTTGTTGAAACACAAGCAGGATCACCTAAAATTTTATTTAAACCTGGGGTGGTAATTGATGTACATGATTTAAGTTCAATAAGAAGCCCATCACTAGTTTCTTTTTTATTTAAAAATATATCATAATTTTTATCTTTAATAGTATCAGTATTTTCTGAAACATTACTTAAAACACTTTCTAAGTGCATCTTCATAACATTAAGTTTACCAATATCAACAAGAGCAAGTATTATAAATATTAATATTGGTAAAATAAGAATAAATTCTACTAAAGCTTGACCTTTTTTATTCATTTTCATACTCCTTTCAAAATATCTAAAAGATACTTTGAAAGAAATACAAAAGTATTTCTATTTTAAAGCTATTGTAAATGGATTACTTTTAGTTCCAGATCCACCTGTTATAACGATATTTGATTTTAGATTAATTGACGGGCGAACACCATAGGTACGGGAAGGATAGTTGCAGTTAGCATCACCGATGTTGCGAACGCCCCAAACATCAGAAGAGCTATAAGGTGTTATTAACCAGATAGTACTTGAGCTATTATAACCATTTCCTTGTTGACTGGCAAACATTTCTCCGTATCTTGGTAGTCCTACATAACCAGAATTCCAAATACTTGTTGTTTTAACAC